>CAYSFT010000008.1:0-61405 GCA_964430755.1 uncultured Lachnospiraceae bacterium
GCAATTCTTTCAAGCGCACAGACAAGCATACAATCATAAACATCACCTCTTTATATAATTTTACCAAGAGTGATGTTTCCCATAGAAACATTGGGGATTTATTTCGTTGCTTTTCGTGAAAAAATGAAAAATCGCAACTATCTGCAAACATAAATGTTGCTATCTGTTGCAATTTAGGCGTTTTTGGTGTATAATAATATTCGTATATTTGTGCCGTTTTTCATTTCGTATTAGGAGATATGTTATGTCGATATATTTTAAGGTGCTTGGCACACAATTAGAATTTCACGATGATCTAAAAAAATACTATGAGTTATCTTGCGAATTTCAAGCCGCTCACGATAAAGTGTACAAAGCTGTAAAGAGCAGTTTTAATATCAAGAAAGAACCTACCGAGATTTTTCAAAGTATCGAAACTGCCGCCAAACAGTTTATTGGTGATCTTATAAACCGCCTTTCTAACTATGGCGTTTTTGATAGGGCGGCAAGCGATTACTTAAATACTAATAATGGCTATTTACAGCTACTAACCGCTACTACCGCATACTATGAGTACACCAAAAACACAACTGAACGAAACCACGCAATAGCAGAAGCAAGCAAAGAAAGTGCAAATGCTTCAATCAACAGTTCTATTTCGGGATTGGATTTCGGGATTATATCAAGCAGTATTATAGATCACGCTGTATATGCCGCAATGAACAACGCTGAAATACGCAAGCAATCTGCGGCGGCGTTTGACCGCTATTGTGCGGTATGCAATGTTATTAACGCAAATAGAGATAGCAAAATCACAGAAGAAATTAGTGAGTATTACATCAATCAATATGTCCCCGCTATTACAGCCGCTTTAGCCGCTCTTTACGGGCATTTGTTATCTACATATACCACCGATCTTAACACTTGCGGTCAGCTCGATTTAGCTTGCTTGGAACATATAGATTTGCAACGCTCCAACGAGATTGTAAACAACATTGATAATATTGACAACAAGCAGGGCGTTTTCTTAAAAGCAATAGAATTATGTCCCTATAATATCAATGCTTACCTCAAAGGATATTCAGCGTATCTATATCCGCAAGGGTTGTCGGTAAATGATGTATGTGGTGATTTGATTAAGTACTTTAATCTTGAAAAAGCATTGAGCAATATTCTTGTTTCCGCTTCTTCCTTGTGCGAAAAAGCAAAGGGATATTTGATTAAAGACGATTACTACAAAGCAAAGAAAACCTATGAAGAAATTGCTTCTACATACCCCCAAAAGCATTTTGGTTGGTTAGGTTTGCTTCTGTGTGAAACAAAAAAATTTACCCATACCACGCCGGATATGAGCGTTGTTGAAAATTATTATTCAAAAACAATCAACGCCTTGAATGATAACGATCTGCAAAACACGCTTAAAAGCCGATTTGATAATTACAAATACAATGTAACACGGTATGCAAAGCTTCTTAGAGAAAGAGAAGAAATAACACACCAAGAAGCAGTAACACAAGGCGCATTAGAAGTAGCACAGAAAGATCGTTCAAAATGGTCTATGTTGACGGCGTTCTTCGGTGTAATTTCTGCGATTGCTTTAATAGTATTTTTCATAGCACCAAGTTCTTTTGCGCTTCTTTTAATTAGCGGTGGCGCAACAGCCGCAACCGGATTTATGCTTAGTGATAGCAAAAAGAGGATTGCGGAATGTGAAAATAAAAACTCAAAGCGTGCCGAAAAAGAAAAGGAAATTTCCGAATTAAGAAGCGTTATAATCAACACCGCAAGCATTGAAAACATATTATAAATGATTACTCGGACAGAGTATGGAAACTTCGCAATTATCCCTCTCAAAAAGGGCAAAAAAACGCCGTTTTTTGATGTTGTTCGGATAGCAGTTTGAAAATATAAACTACCCCGTGAAACACACGAAAAACAGTTTTTTTATAGCGTACCAAAATCGTACCAATATTTTTGAGAGCCAAATTTTTGTGAGATTTTAGGCGCAAAAATTGAGAATAAATAGACTAAATAGACCCATTAAAACCACTGATAAAATAATCAATCTTGAGTGGGAATAATTCCATAAAAATATATAGTGGCTTGAACACCTTGTTTTGAGCCACTTTTTGTAAAATTTCTGATTTGATGTGACAATACTTTTGACAAAAGTTTGAAAAATTAAAACTAAAATTGTGGTAGTAAAAAAGGAGTTAACTATGGCTAATATAATCAAAATGGAAAAACTCTCATTAAAAAACAATCCAAATATAACCGAAGACTTAATTCAAAATTTTATTTTTGAAGACGCAAGCGTTTTGGGATTGGGAGATTTAACTCCGATTAAATGAGAAAAGGCACAACCTTCCGGTGGAAGATTAGACTTGCTGTTTGAAGATTCGGATGGGACACGCTATGAGGTTGAAGTGCAGTTAGGGGCAACTGACCCAAGCCATATAATTAGAACTATTGAATATTGGGATTTAGAAAAGAAACGATATCCACAATATGATCATTGTGCCGTGATTGTTGCTGAAGAAATTACGGGACGTTTTATGAATGTAATTTCTTTATTCAACGGTAATATTCCTTTGATCGCTTTACAACTATCAGCACACAAGCTGGGAGACGATATCTGCTTAACATTTACTAAAGTAATTGATAGAATCACTTTTGGCACAGATGAGGAGGAACAGTACGAAGTTACAGACAGGAATTATTGGGAAAAACGTAGCACAACTGCTATTCTTAAAAATGTTGATGAGATATTTGACTGCTTAAAAGAATTTATTCCTGATTATGAACTCAAATATAATAAATTTTATATTGGTCTTGCCAAAAATAATGTTGCTAAAAATTTTATATTTTTTAAACCTAAAAAGAGTTTTTTGTATTTGTGTGTAAAAGGGAATGAATCCCCTGATTTGGTAGAAAAAATCGAAAATGCAGGGGTGGATATTACATATCATGCAAAATGGAAAGAATATTACATAAAGTTAAAGGGAACAAAAGATTATAAAACCAATCGAGAGCACATTGATTTACTGGTCAAAGAATCCATGCAATACTACAACATAAGCGAATAAAATTCACTAGAAAATACATTCAAATGCGCACCGATTAAGTATATGTTTTTAACACAAATAATCCCACAACTACACAAACCAAAGAGCTAACCGAAACACATCGCAAATCGATTGGCTCTTTTGCGAAAACGGAGTGAAAACTATGATACGAAAAGCAGCTGCCGCGGATCTCGATGAGGTCATGCGTATATATGAAACGGCGAAAAAGTTCATGCACGAAAACGGCAACCCAACTCAGTGGCCGGGGAGTTATCCTGACAAGGATTTAGTGTTTGAGGATATAACCGACGGTAACCTCTATGCCATCTGTAACGGTGACGGCGAGGTCTGTGCCTGCTTCGGGCTTTTCACCGGTGACGATCCCACGTATTCATATATCGATGGCGCATGGGGAAGCGACACGCCGTATGCGGCTATACACCGTGTGGCATCGGACGGAAGTGTTCGCGGCGTATTCCGCATGGCTTTTGAATTTGTCAGTGCAATTCATTCGCATATCAGAATTGATACACATGATGATAACGTAACCATGCAGAAAGCCATTGAAAAATGCGGATTTGTTTACCGTGGAACAATATACGTCGAAAACGGTACACCTCGCAGAGCTTATGAGTGGATACGTGAATAAGACAATTTTTGGTATTTCGTAATTACTATATTTTTTCCTCGATTTTTTGGGATAATATTTACTGTAAGAGTCTCAATAAAACAAGGAGATTAAAATGAAAAAGGTTATATGTAAGATAGAATACGACACCGATATTGCCGAGGTCGTTGCAAAATATACAAGCGGCGAGGTCGGCGATGAATCCGGATACGAGGAAACGCTCTATAAGATGCCAGACGGCAAGCTGTTCCTTTACGTTAACGGCGGCGCGGATTCGATCCATCCCGGCGAGAACATAACGAGAATGTCCGCTGCCAAGGCTGAAGAATGGAAAAAAGAAAAAGGCATTAACTAAAAACAAAAATGCTCCGAAAGGCTTTAATTTACACTTTTCGGAGCGTATTTATTTTAATTTGCAATTGCTTCGTTGAATGATTCTATTTCAGCTTCTGCACCGGTGGAGTATGTGGCGAGATGAGAAGCAAGACCTGTCCAACTACCACTGTCACCTGCTATGATAGCGCCTGTGAAGAGCAGCTTGTTCATGTTTTGGGAGAATCCGAAATAGTTCATGCCGGCATCAAAGATGATGTTGTCAAAAATAACGTCGAGCATTTCTTTAGACTGAGGATCACGTGAAAGCTTCTCACCAAGCACGAGATCATAATATGTTGGGAGAACGGCATCTTCGCTGTAATATGAGAGGAGTTCTATAACCTCACCGATCATATCGGGATTCTGCGCTGTACTTGGAACACACATGAGTCCCGACCAGTCAAGGCTGTAGTAGCTATCCTGATTTTCATCGAGCATCGGATAGGGAAGTATACCAAATTCAACATCGGCATCGCGCAGTGTGTGGAGCTGATTGATTGAAACGAGTCCGAAGAGCGAGCGACCTTTATCGATGGTAAGAAGGTTATCGGTGTTGGTGTCAGAATATTTGTAAACATAGGTGTCGGAGCTGTTAAAGAGCTGGTCGAGCTTCGATGCCATTGTGTAGGCACGCTCATCGCTTCCGAGCACCAGCTCGAATTCGCCTTCCTCGTTTTTGTCAACGAGCTGTAATCCCGAAGAATAGAGGAAGGATGCAAGATACCAGTCGTTAGGCGCACCAAAACCGTATGTGTCGTTGATATCCCAGCGTCCGTCGCCGTTGTCGATCGTTGCGGCGTTCATCATTTCCATCATTTTGTCAATGGTCCATTCACCGTTTTCAACAAGCTCATAGGGATCATCAAGCTTCAGCTCGGCGAGCAGAGTTTTGTTAAAGAGAACCGCGTTAGGATCAGGAATCATAAAATCACTGATTGCAAAATATTGATGACCGTTTACGGAGAGATTTTCATTTGAAATATGATTGTAGTAATCGGCATCAAAGTTGACCGCTTCGAGCTCGTTCATATCGAGCAGAAGATTATCGGTTATCATTGATGCTGTTCCGTTGATACAATGCGTAAGCACGAGCTGATAGATATCATCGCCGCTCATATTTGTTTCGCGGACAGCAGTCGGTATATCTTTTATTCCGGAAACCCATGTGGGTTGTATTGTCACGCCGAGGTGTTCTTCTATTTTCAACTCACGCTCGTAAAGCGCTTTTGTCATAACGTCAGTTCCCGGCTCATCAGAGAAGAAATAGTTAGTGTAGAGTCCCCATTCCGGCGCAAGAACAGTAAAGGTTTCATTATATTCTTTTTTCTCGATACCTGCAGGCTTAGAATCATCAACCGATAATTTTGATCCATCGCCGTTATCGCTGCCTTTGCCACAGGCTGCAAGGGAAGCAAGTATGGAAAGCAGAAGAACTGCCGAAGTGATACGAAGTTTCATAGAAATTTTCCTTTCAAAAATGGTATTTATTTTGGTGCTTTGCGCGAATTCAGGTATTCAGTTGGTGTGATTCCGACAATCCGCTTATATGTGTAATTGAACGTGCGCAGATTATTGAAACCGCATTTCATTGCCGCAGTGCCTATGTCACAGCCCTCGTCGAGCAGGATATTCACCTTTTTGATTCGGAGCGAGCAAATATAGTTTTTCAAGCTGACTCCTGAATAGTTGAGAAATTCGCTCGAGATTTTTTCTCTTGAAACGTACAACTGCTTTGCAACAGCTTCGACGGTTATATCCTCATCGGAGAAATGCTCGTTAATATAATCGACCGCATTGAAAAAGAGCCGTGATGGACCTGAACGTGAATTTGCGGCGCTTGGAAAATGCTTGGCAAGCGTGAAATAAAGACAGTTTATCAAGCTGAAAATATACGGATCGTTCTTGCCGAGCTCAAGCGGTGCATTGGCGGTAATCTGATTCATACAGAGGTCAACCACCTGTTCAATTTCAGGAAGATCATGAAGTTCCTTCTTTGTTATATGCGGTTTTATTGTTGGCAGACCTGCTTCAAGGGCAAGTAAACTTTTAACGGGGAATTGCATTATAAGTATATTGACATCTTTATTCTCAACCATGAAAAGATGAACACTTCTTCGGTTGATGACTATGATATCGCCTGGATCAGCTTCAATTTTCTGACCGTCAATCAGAAATTTAGAGCTTTTGTTTATAAGCCGACAAATTTCAAAATGGTCATGCCAGTGGAAAGAGTGACACCATGTGTTGACGTTCCTTACCCTTGAAACAACCTCATATTCATGCTTTTCCTCGAAAATTTCCATTTGACTGACGTGAACTGCCGCTCTGACAGTTATGCCTCCATTAATCAAATTTTGTATATTAGCCCGAGATTATTTTCCGTTATACCATTCGTTGTAAAGTCTTGCATCTTCCTCAAGCTGATCCTCGTCTCTCTGGAATACGCCGATTGCAGCGAAGTCGTTCGGCTTGAGAGCGGTGAAAATCTCCTCGTAAACGCCTTTGATGAGCTTTTCTTTTTCTTCCTGGGGCTTGTTAAGCAGCATCTGACCGCCTGCGAAGATCTTATATGTGATAATCGGCTTTGAAATCTTTTTGAGCGTTTCGAGCATTACAGGACGATCCTCAGGATAGAATACGATTCCTGCCTTTGTCTTGCCGGAAAGGAAGCCGCTCGGTTCACCTTCACGTCCGCGGCGTGCATTCTGCATACAAGCGACATAGAAGTCAACATCCCAGCCTTCTTCCTCGCTGAGCTCGATAACATCGGGACGGTGTGTTCCAAGCCCAACCGGAACGCCAAGCTCACGATACTCCTTGATACGCTCGCGAATCTTTTCGCACTCGCCATGCTCGTAAAGATTGTCAGTTGTTGTGCCCTGATGATATATACCGATGGTGTTGAGCTTTTTCATCATTCTCATGCTTGTTTTCTGATCCATGGGCATATAGGGCTGCCAGATATATTGCATTTTGCCGCCCTCATTCTGATAATCCTCGAAGATCTTTATCATAAAGGGCGTTGCGAGCGGAAGCATAGTGTTGTAACCGAGCTCCTCCATTCTCCAAAGAGCTTCCTTGATTTTTTCTGTTGAGTAATATTTGTACATATCATCGCCGGTAATTTTATCTTCGATATAAGAATGACCGGTCATGGGGTTGTCACCGATAATGAGTTTGGAAACTTTCTTGCCAAAGAAATCTACGTAATTCATAAGCTCACCTGTTTTAAAAAAATATATAGTCAGCAAAAATATACTTTACTGCTGATTATATTATAAAATATATCTCTTGCAATAGCAAGTAAGTTTGAAAGAAATATTAGAAAAAATGTCGGTAAAATAACTAAAACGCAAAATGAACTGCCGAGCTGTAAAGTATGCCATATTTTATATGTTTTATGCCTTTTTTCGTATTGACATTCAAGGACTGATATGGTATAATTAACACAACAAAATTATTACCGGAAAGCGAGAAAAAACATGAGAGAACATCTTTCTTTTATCTTTATTCGATACAATTATCCGACTTTTGCGATGGCGAAGCTTTTAGAAGCTTATGATATTCTTGAAAAGAATCCGGAGTTTCTTCCTTTTGTCGATAAGTTTCACACAAAAGGTGAAGTGCCTGCCCGTAACGATGTCGAAACTGTTCTCGACAAGATAAGTGCCGACAGCGGAGTTCATCCTTACACCGCAAAATTTGTATATTACCTCTGCGTTACAAAGCGACTTCCCGAAAGATACAAGGAAGCCGGCATTCCCGAAGAATATATGTGGGAAATGATTGAGGACTTCCGTTATAAGCTTGATGAATGTCTCGATGTACACGGCATTCCCGGATTTTTCGCAAATCCGTGGTTCTATAAATTTATGACGCTTGAGCAGTTCAAGCTCGGTAAGCTTGAATTTGAAATTGCCAAATTCCCGCACGATGGAGTCGAAATCGCCGGACGTAAAATCGAAAAGGACAGCGAAGTTATAAACGTACATATCCCCTCAGGCGGTGGAAAATTTGACCGTGCGTCAAGACTTGATTGCTACAAGCGAGCATATGCGTTTTTCCGCGATTATTTTGGAAAAGAAATTGATGTTTTCAGATGTGGCTCATGGCTTCTTTATCCGCCGAATAAGGAAATGCTCTCAGCAACATCAAATATAGTTTCCTTTATGGATGATTTCAAGATTTATCAGTCTGCAGACTATTCCGATCCACGTCAGGAACTGTGGCGACTTTTTGGCGGTGCTGCAAAATTGCCGTTTAACGAGCTTCCGAGAAAAACCTCACTTGAGCGTGCATATGCCGATCGTCTCATGGCAGGATTACCTCTTGGCGGAGGCAGCGGAGCCTTCATCTGGGACGATAAAAATAACACAACCATCACCGAATAATATTAATGGCTTGCCGAAACGAAAAATAACGGCAAGCCTGTTTTTATCTTTTATCAATACTTTGGTATTCGCGCTCATCACGGACGCTGACATATGCAGGACGGATGATCTTGCCTGCGTTCTGAATTTCCTCGATTCGGTGAGCACTCCAGCCTGCGATACGCGATATCGCAAAAAGGGGAGTGTAAAGCTCATACGGAAGCTCAAGCATACGGTAAATGAGTCCCGAATAGAAGTCAACATTCATGCTGACGCCCTTGTACATACGGCGTTTTTCGGCAATAACCTCGGGCGCAAGACGTGCGACTGTTTCGTAAAGCGCAAATTCTTCCGAGCAACCTTTTTCAAGCGCAAGATCCTTGGCACAACCCTTGAGAATGTCGGCACGGGGATCTGACTTTGAATAGACCGCGTGTCCCATACCGTAAATGAGACCTGCATTGTCGAATGCCTTTTTGTCGAGCAGACGAACAAGATAATCACGTATCGACGCCTCACTGTCAATGTTACAGTTCTGCTTCAGATCGTCAAACATACGAACGACCTTGACATTTGCGCCGCCGTGACGCGGCCCTTTGAGCGAGCCGAGTGCCGCTGCGGTTGCCGAATATGTGTCAGTTCCCGAGGATGTAACGACGTGCATGGTGAACGAGGAATTGTTGCCGCCGCCGTGTTCCGCATGGAGTACCAGGGAGAGATCGAGTATTTTTGCTTCAAGAGGTGAAAATTCGCCGTTTTCACGAAGTATACCGAGGATACATTCTGCCGTGGAATGTTCACGCTTCGGCGGATGTATAAACAGTGATTTCCCGAGGTGGTAGTGCTGATACGACTGGTAGCCGTAAACCGAAAGCAACGGGAATACCGACGTTAACTGTAAGCACTGGCGCAGGACGTTTGCGGTTGAAATATCGTCGGGATTGTCGTCATAAGCATAGAGTGCAAGAACAGAGCGAGAGATAATATTCATCATATCGCGTCCAGGAGCTTTAAGAATCATATCGCGGACAAACGATGTGGGAAGTGTACGGTAATCGGTAAGCAATTCCCGAAAATCCGCAAGCTCTGCCTCGGTTGGAAGCTCGGAAAAAAGAAGCAGATATAGTGTTTCTTCAAAACCGAAATGGTTGGAGGCTGAAAAGCCGTTAACAAGGTCACGGACGTCGTATCCGCGATACGATAATTTTCCCTCGCATGGGGTAACCGTACCGTCCGGGGCGATATCCTTGGCTTTTATACGTGAAATCTCCGTAAGACCCGTAACAACGCCGTTTCCGTTCATATCGCGAAGTCCGCGGAAAACGTGATGCTCGGTGTACATTTCGGGTGAGATATGATTGCCTGCGTCGGATTTTTCCGCAAGCTTTCTGATGTATGGAGTGATATCGGAAAAGTTTTGCATTGGTATATGCCTCCTGTCTGCTTGGAGTGTGACATTATTATACCAAATCGGTGTGTTTAAAAATAGAGAGATTTTGTAAAAATTTTTTGCAGGGATTAAATTTATCATCTGATTACAGATAAAAATAGGAGCTGCCTGCAATAAAAGCGTGACAGCTCCATTTGTCTCTTGATTTTAAAAGGCACTGCTTTCCATAGATTTGAGAATCTTGTTAAGGTTACGCCTTACCTGCTCGCGGCTCATTGCACGTACATCGGCAGCCGTAAAAAACGCCGCTCCCTGACCGTCATCACTGACATTACCCGTGGATGCTGCTGCATTTGCAGCGTTTAGCTCATCAGGCGATGATACGCTTACAGACTCTTCAACTTTTACTTCAGTTTCACTGTTCTGAACCGTCATTTCCTTCTCCTCCATTTGTCTTCACCTCGCTTTCAATTTCCGAAATGAGCACGTCACGCCCGGGAATAACCCCGTCCGGTACACGCTCAAGATACTGTTTAAATGTGATGTGTCCGCCTTCAAGAAGCTTCGAAAGCTCGGTAAGTGCGGATATTTTCGAGTAACGCGTCGATGCGCCAACGTCAACACGTGCACTGATAAGTTCCTCACGAAGCACACGGCAGTCAAGCGGCGAAACCTCGTTCTGACCCGATATGAGCATACGTCCGTCTGCATAGTATGCGCACATAAAGTCAACCCATATCGCGGCAAGCTCCTCAATACAGGTGTAAAGCGATGAACGCACTGTATTAAGCGTTATTGCATTTGATTCCTGAAGCGCGATTATTGCGGAGGTGTTTGTCGGGGCGGTTTCGCCGAGAGACGTGTCAGTTGCGCCCATGCAGTCCTTGGAGTTTTTAACCACGTCAGCAATTATTGCAGCGAACTGATCATCCATTTCGCCGGGGGATATAGTTGCCGCAACGCCGTTTATGTCTCCGCCGACGACGCCGATTGCCTGACCGACCTCGTTTGTCCATTCGGGAATACGCGTCTTATCGTAAACAACCTTGGAAAACGCTGTGTCGATCATATGCTTCATCATGAGTGCATATGCCTTGTTGACATACTTTTGATTTTGAATAAGCGGCGTTACTGGCGATGTACCGTGATAGGAATTTTTCGTGGGTATCCAGTTGAACATTGCGAGCGGATAACGGCGAAGTCCCGTACAAACTCGGCGTATCACGCAGTCACGTGTCGATTTTTCAAACTGTACATAACCGTTTTCGTCACGTGTAAACTTGATGATGTAAGTCGCCTTTTCGCCTGATGCGTCAAGGTTCTCGTATGCGGAATATGCACCTGAACCAAAATGTAAATCACCGTCGGGACGTATCTTCATTGCATCATCATGCGACGCACCGCAGCTGAGAGCCTCGTTTTTGAGCTTTTGGGCAGATTCACGTCCGGAAATTATAACGTACTCCTGTGACTGAATATCCGTCGAATTGACATTGGAAACAAATATATTGGTGTTATCAAGCGTTACTGTGACGAAATCGCCCGTGTAAACCTGTCCTGTTTTTATGCTCGGATCCCAATACGTGAAAAATACACCGTCACCCGACAGTGCCGCATCAAGAAGCACACGGTGAATCAGGTTGTCCATTCGGCAATGCTCCCACCGGAATGCGGCGTTTTTGTTAAGCAGCTCGACTGCCTTGTTTACACGCTCACGATGATGTTTATCGCTTATAAACGGGAGATTTTCATCTGAATAAACGATGTCCACATTATTGCTTGCAACCTGGGCAACAAGGAAATCGGTTATACGGCGAATATAGTTAAAAACAGGTGTCGGAAGCGGACCTTTCGCAACCGAATGCCATTGATCACCGCGATAAAATCTCTCGCAAGAGGTGACGTTTTCATAAAGTCCGATTCGTCGGTTATAATCGCGTCCTGCCTCAAATTGCCGCCATGAAATATTTTGAGTCATATGATCATTCCTTTCAGTAATTCAGAATATTAATGAAGCTGTTTTCAATTTTGTCGGAAGTTTCGGCTTTCTTTCTTCGCGCGGCAATTATTAGCGCAATCACCACGGCGATACCGATACCGCTTACAAATCCGAGCAAATACAAAAGTGCTGACATTTTCACACCCCCGTTGCCCGATAACGGAACATGATTTCACGCAGATTGGCAGGCGACGCATAATCGGGAGAGGAAATACGGTAGATTATGTATGCGCTTTTCCCAAGCCTTGCATGAGTGTGACGGACGACTGGAGATATGATGCCGCTGCCGTCCGATTTGATGACCGTACGGAATTCGTTGCCTTTATCGTTTATTAAAACACATTCAAGTGCAGCACCCTCACGACGTTCAAAAGACGCTCCGAAAGCGTATATGGTTTTTTCGGTGAATACGTTGTCGAAGCTCAGATTTTTGCTTTCAATGAACGCTTCAAAGCCGCCGTCCGCATCCTCATAAACGTTTTCATCAAATATATTCAGCGTATTATAGTCAACAAACGCAGTCTTGGCGTTTACATTAAAGAAAAAGTCAGCCTTGATACCGCTGAAGTTATACCATTTCTGATAACGTATACTGTAAACGCCGATTCCGTTCCCGTTATAAAACCAAAGCTCACCGTTGCCGCGATCAATATGAAGCTTAGTGCTTTTATAGAGACTTTTTGAGGATATGATTGATTCGGGGATGTCAATTTGCGTAATTCTGTAAATGGCGTTCACCGGATCATATGACAACCTGAAAAGTCCCGTTTCATTCATGAAAAACACATAATTCTCATAAACCACCGCTCCGGAGCTTTCGCTCGCACCAAGCTCGGAATACAGACGCGATGCATAAAACTTCACGTCGCCGCTTGTAAGAATACTCTCGCGTATTTCATATATTCCGTCCGATGTAATTGCAGCCGTACGCTCACCAAGCTCGACTATTGCTCGGATCGGTTTTGTTCCGTCGCCGATAACAAGTTCTCTTTCATCCGGGAAATAGTCAAAGCTGTCATAAGAATGCATTGGTGCGGCAGACTGCTTTGAATAGATTATGCATCCCGGAGACATATGCGGACTGTCATATAAAAACAGAACGGCGCCTGCGTCTGACGAAAAAACATAGGATTTTTTACAGTCTGTAATTTTGCTTCTGTTAGGTGTGAAAACTGTTTTTGCAACAACATATTCAACCTCCAGTATACCCTCATTTTCTTCAATGACCGAATCTGCCAATGAGAGTATCAAACCGCTGCCGGATATGTCACCGTAGTAAAGGAGAGAGTCAAGTGCCACATCGTTAACCCTAACACAGTTAACCGCTATGGCTTTTTCGGGAAAAGAATAGTTGCGCTGACTTGAATCCAAGCGAACGCGTCTTCGCACGGTTTCTGTTAAAAGATTAAACGGTTCTTTAATGATTTGGGCATCTTCGGTTGAATCGGTTGTACCTATTACCGGAGCATAACCCGTAAGCTTGGTGAAGGTGTCAGCAGAGATGTCATAACAGTAATATACGCCTCCGCCCATTATGAAAACGTTTGGAGAATGGATGAACATGATGACCTTTTCTTTGTCTGATGAGAAAACCGCACCGTTCAGCCTGTCTTTAGCCGTCATTTGATTATTTTTGCAGACGTAAAAGCTGCTATCACTGACGACATAGATTGCTTCTCCGTCTGAAACGGCACCGCGTATTGCCGAATTGAACGTGTGCAGTCTTATGTAACCCTCTCGCTTGTTAAGTTCACCGCTCGGGCCGAGACGGAAATTTTCGATTTTGGCGCAATCGGTGAAATCACGTATTATTTTTTCGTGAAGTATGCTCATAAGCCGTATACCTCGCGTGTCGAAGATACTGCAGTAGCCTCTGCGCAGAGCTGTTTTCTGTCAAATTCCGCACGCTCGGCAAGCATTTTGGATACCTCAGGAAGCTCATCAATAACGAGCATTGAAGCGAGCACTTCGCTTATGAGAGAAGATAATCTTTCATCAAGAGGGAAGTGTTCATCAAGAGAAGTGATATTAAATGATTCGTATGCCGCTTCTGTTCCTGAAAGTTCTTCGGAGAGGCGTGTGAATCTCGAAAAAATCACCCTTAAGAGATGTACGGAGCGCATCGCATAATCGACGGTTGCATCAGTATCCTCTGCCTCACCGATAAGAGCAAGTGCGGCATTATAAATATTGTTGCAGGTCATATTCTAAAAACTCCTTTCGTGAATTGAATATACTTAAAGAAGGAGCTGCCTTCTTAAAAAATAATGACAGCTCCAAAGAGAGTTATTTATGCGCCGAGACCGATATCGAGTACGATATATTCGGAAGGATAAACGAGCTTTGCACCGTAGAGATGAAGACCCTTAACCGCATCTGCGAATCTCGATTCGGGACGGTAAGCCTCAACCTCATTAAGCTGCTCCGCAAACGCAACGGCACGCTTGGTGCGGGCAAGACACTTGTGATGACCGCCATCCTTTACGACATTCGAGGAAACATAAATATCAAATCCGATCAGCTTGCCGAGAAGTCCGTTTTCAAACGCACCTGCATTATCGGAAGCATTCAGGATTTTTGCACGAAGAAGGACAGCCGCAACCTCGGGAGTAACCTCAAGTGCTGTGGGAATATTGCTGTTTACGCCGTTAGCAAGGAGCTTTTCGCGTGCATCAACGATAAGATCAATTGCAGTGTCAACCTGAATATCGTCAACGGTGATGATGTTTGCGCTGTCTGCCTCGCTGTAAAGAGAATAAACATATTTATCAGCAACCTCGGCAAGAGCAGCTGCAGCCTGTCCCATAGCGGCCTGCATAAGCTTGGGCTGGGACTGTGCACGGTCGATGTCGTCAATCTGGAAGTTGAATGCCTTTGCCTGGTCAATGGTGAGTGTCATAGCGGAATCGCTGAGGGATTCGGGCGAGTTCATATCTGTATCCTTTGTGTAATTGAATACGGAAATGTTACCGATGCTGCCGATCTTGACAGCCGAGCCCTTGTCCTTGATGTCGCCCTCGAAATCACGGCTGCAGTTACGAACGCCGATATATTCGCGGTCAAGCTGTGTGAGGAGAGTTTCGCTCCAGACGGTGGGGATAAAAGAAGAAATAGCCATGGTAAAATACCTCCAAAAAAATAAAATATTTATATAATCGCAGATCTCCGGATAATCGTGCGATGATATACTAGTACATTAAAAGTCCAATGTCACGTGACTGTGTTATTGTGATATCTGCCTCAGAGCGGGACATAACCGCATAACGTAATGCTTCGGGCGTGTGAGTTACCTCGTGCGGCTGATCTGCTGCATCCTCGGATATATGTTTATCAAACTGCAGAGCCTCCATAGAGCGTATCAGCTCATCACATCCGCGGAAAATCTTCAGCTTTCCGTCGAGCTTTTCACGGAGCGCACGCCAGCCGGGAATACGACGGTTGTCAGCGCGAAGCAGCGAAGGCGTGCCATTGACGCCGGATATTATTTCAACTCCGCTGTAACCGCTGTCCTGACGTCTGTTCCAAAGGTCGGGGGAAGCAACGGAATATGAAATTTCATGCCCAAGTGCACGCTCCTCACTGCATACTGCGGCGAGTGCTTCTCCCGCTTCGCTCAGTGTGAGACCTGAACGGCAAAATTCACGTGTAACGTATAGCGTGTCACCGCTAATTGCCAGAATCAGCAGAGCGAAGCGGTCAAAACCGTAGTCAAATGAAGCGAAATAACGCCCACCGTAAAGGTCGCAGGGAGAGATCACGTGACTTTCCCTTGAAAACTCAGGGAAGAACTGCCCCTCAAAGAGATCCCATCGCCCCTCAAGCCATGCGGCACGAAGCTGCTCGGGTAAACTTTTTAAACTGTTGATATACTCAGGATCACGTTCGGTGAGAACCTTGTTGTCCCAAACAGACGCACGTATAAAACGGTAATCCTCGGGGCGCTCACCGTCACGAAAATCGCGGTCAATAAACAATCTTTTAACCCAGGCGTGACCGACACCGCCGGGATTGCAGGTCAGATACATTCGCCTCGGATATTTACCGACACCGCGCAGACATCCCTTTAAGGAAGCGAATTGATATTCACTGAACTGCGTTGCCTCATCAATCGCGATTATGTCATATTCCTGACCTTGATAATGAGTCGTGTCAGAATCATGCGCGAGATAACCGAGGTCGATACGGCTGCCGTTTTTGAAACGAAAAACACGTGCACCTGCCGAATATGCAACCGATTTGCCTATCTCACGAAGTAAGGGTTCAACGTGATTGTCCGTGAGATCCTTGAGCGTCCGCCTTATAATAAGACAGTGTATGCCCGGATAACGAAGACAAAGTAATATCAGCTTACGCCTGAGTGCCCAGCTTTTACCTCCGCCTCTCGCACCGCCGTATGCGGTGAAATGAGCAGTTGAACGGAAAAATTCCGCCTGCTTTTCATTTGGCTTACCTTGAAGATGCAAAGCCTCTCCTCCTTATATTCCGTCTGCGATCATGTCATGGTCACAGATAACCTCGTCCTCGACCGGTGCACCCCAGAAGCCGTACTGACGCAGGTACATACCGACAAGTGTTGCAGTTGCGTTTGAATTGAGAGCGGCATCCTCGAAGTATGCGCCGGCATTTTCAAATTCGGTAGGGAACTGTCGTTTAAGTTTTAGAAAATCGTTCACTGATATTCCGGCGAAGCGACAGAACCCTGCAACATTTGCAAATATCGGTTTCTTTGAGTCAGCATTGTGGCACTCGTCAATATATTCTTTTATTTTTAAAATCAATTTTTTGCCGGTGGCTATTTTTGCCATTACTGCCATCCTTTCTCGCTTATGCTGTCGGTAGTATAGCATAGTGCAAATGCCGCCGCACATCAAAAGGTGTCACTACAAAGCAGTATTAAAAACAAAAAATAATGTGATTTGTTGTAATTAATTTGCTATTCTTCACACACTTGTCACATTTGTACTGTATAATAACAAAAACGGCGTATTAACATCGCCGAAATTACTGCTATAATTATGGTGATTAATATGAAAACAAAGATTTTGGCATTGCTGCTTGTTGCCTTGATGTGTATAACACTTGCTTCCTGCGGCGAAAAGCACGTTATGAATATCGGAACAGTTAAAATTGAATATGACGAATACCGTTACTATCTGCTTAACAATAAGCGCGACAGCTTTCCGGACACCGAAACACTGACCGAGGAGCAAATCTCTGAGCTTAAATCGCTCACTGAGGATAACGCCAAGTACAGTGCGGCGATAGAGATCCTGGCAGAAAAATATAGTGCCGAGCTCACTGAGGAGGATAATGCGCAGGTTGACGCATATATTGCCGCATATAAAGCGGAGGAGTGCTATAACGATGAGGCGGCATACAAGTCATCGCTTGAATCTTATTATATGACAGAGGCACTTTTTAAGGAGCTTCAGACGGATACACTTCTTGCATATCGCACAATGGATAAAATGGTTGAAGCAGGCGATATAAAAAACGATGATGCCGCAATTGATTCACTCATGGCAGGTGAGGAGCTGCTCTGCATTAAGGAAATATACTTTAATAATCCCGGCGAAGAAACAAAGGAGTATGTATATAACCGAGCGGTGGAAGCGTATACCGCAATTGTGAACGGCGGAGACTTTACCGAGATTATGCGTAAATATTCATCATATAACGAAGCGGAAATGTCACCGGAGCACGGTTATTACACAACCGAATATGAAATGCCCGAATACATATGGCAGACAGCCGTATCACTGAATGACGGTGAGATCAGCGAGATTATTGAATCTGAGTACGGATACCATATAATTATGCGCTGTGAAAAGGATTCTGAATATATGGAAGAGAACCGCGAGGATATCACGGAGCGTTATATTTCTGCAATGTATACCAAGGCACTTTATGAAACCATAGAAACGCTTGAAGTCGAGTATACCTCGTATGGAAAAAGGCTGAAAATTGATACAATATCGTAAATCGGCAACCATCAGAAAATCATACACCCCGTTTGAATCAGACTTTCGCATGAGGGAAATTTTTTTTGCGAAAAACTCTTGACAAACGGGGTGTAATATGGTATCATATATAGGTCACAGATGAGTGAAGGAATTAAATATGCGGGTATGGCGGAATTGGCAGACGCGCTAGATTCAGGTTCTAGTGGGGGCAACTTCGTGAAGGTTCAAGTCCTTTTACCCGCACCAAAAGAGAAACTTAACCCCCACGGTTCGGATTTCTCTTTTTCGTTATTTATGGGGATTTTTAAAAAGTGACACAAAAACAGAAATGCTCTTATGAGCGGAAAGGTAATGCTATGAAACATACTGCATATGCTGACACAGCTTTTCGTGACACGGATTACAAGGATGAAAGTCCGCTCAACACCGTTGAAAAGATTAAAAATATTCTTCATAGCCATGGAATTGAAACAACAGAAACATGGCTTGAATCCAGTGTGCCGTATTGTTATTCCTTGCGAGTTTCCGTGATAGGAACAACCTTTAGCACCAACGGCAAAGGCGTAACTAAGGAATTTGCACTTGCAAGCGGATACGGAGAACTCATGGAGAGACTTCAGCTTGGCTATATTGGCAGCGATGACGTGCAGAAGGACGGAAACTTTTCTTTAAATGATGCTCAGAGTGTGACTGTTTGCGCCGCAGATCTGCTTTCGGAAAACCGTAAATGGTATGAATCACTTTCCGAAAAACTGCGTTTTTTCACCGGAGAAGAACGCTCACCTGAAGATATACTCATGCAATATGCCGATGCAGACGGAAATGTATCGGCCACACCGTATTTCAATATCACGACTTCCCAAAAAGCATATCTTCCGACTAATTTACGTAAAGACGTATATACTGCAAACGGATGCGCTGCGGGAAATACCATGCAGGAAGCTATAGTGCAGGCAATCAGTGAAGTGGTTGAACGCTATCATCAGATTTATATGTATTACGGAGATATCACTTCTCCTGATATTCCTGAGGATGTGCTGAAAAAATGCGATGTTGCTTATAGCATTATTTCGTATATCCGGGGTAAAGGATTTAAGGTATACATTAAAGACTGTTCACTTTCAGAAAAATTCCCGGTTATCGGTGTTACCATTATTGATACGAAAACGGGAAAATATCATACACATTTCGGTGCATATCCGATTTTCGAGATAGCATTGGAGCGCGCATTAACCGAGAGCTTCCAGGGAAGAACCATTTCAAAGATCGCAAAATTTGATGATTTTCGTTATGGCAGCACCAGTGCATTCAATTTGAACACATTGGTAAATGAGCTTGTAAAAGGTGTTTCTGAAAAGTTCCCGAGATTCTTCGTTGGTAATAAAAAATTCGATTACAATGATAAAATGGGATTCAGCGGCAAAAACAGCAAAGAGCTGCTGACTCAATGCATAGACTATTTCAAACAAAAAGGTCTTGATATTCTTATACGTGATTGCTCATGTCTCGGTTTTCCGACATACCAGGTTTTGGTTCCCGGATACAGCGAGGTGTTTCCTCATCGCTTGTCACCGAAATTTAATGACAGACGGTACGGCCCGTATGCAAAAAAAGTGTTGAGAAATCCGTCCACGGCAACAATGGACGATATGATCGGTTACCTCATGCATCTTACGCAAACAACAAAAATGTCGAGCAATATCAGTGAAGCACACGGATTTTCTTCCGGCTCTGCGCTTTCACTTAACTTTTCGGATCAGGAAAATCTCTATATGATGTATGCGTCACTTGCATATATAAATTACGCTATGATGAAATATGGTGAGGTAATCAAATATCTTGATAAAATGATCAAGTCGCCGTGTGTCAAAAATGAAGGATATCTGATCTGCCTGAAGCGTTATCTCTCGTTGCTTATAAACAAATATGATCAGACGGAAATAAAGGAAATTCTGGAGTTTTTCCATGCGGGCGAAACCTGTGAAGAATTGTATGCTTGTCTGGATGCAAATAAAAATCCGCTTGAGGGCTTTACTCTTCATTGCGACGGCGTGTGCGATGAGAATTGTATTTTGCGTGATTCTTGCTGTCAAAAAAGAGTTCATGAAATAGCAAGTATCATCACGGAAAAAACCAAGTTACTCGATTTTGATGTATTTGTAAAGGACCTTAACCTCAGTAAAGGTTAATATAATGCCACCAAAAAGCACACAGACGATCGAGCCTGCGTGCTTTTATGTATATAACCCCAAAATTTCAAAACTATAGTTATGCTATAGATAATTAGTTAGCGAAGTCGCCGAGAGCGTCTGCAAGCTCTTGGAGAGATTTGTAGCAGTCATCACACATGGAAATTTCTGTGCCGAAGTATTCTTCCTTGTGTTCCTTACCCGTAGAGGTCTTACCGCACATTCCACAGGTGAATTCTTTTCCGCACGAAGCGAAGCAAGTTGTAGCCATAAGTGCAAAAAGTGCAATTGCAATAATTCTTTTCATTTGTAGTTTCTCCTTTAATTATAATAAAGTCAAGTGTGGGCGAGTATTTCATAAGAGCGCCAAGGCTATATACAATGCAAAAATAAAATATACTCGAGCACCAATGTAATTATATAACAATCATTGCTATTTGTCAATAGGAATTGAAAAAAATCAGAACAAATTATTAATAATTTGAATAGCTAAACATTTTAGCCAAATAAAAAACAGAAATAAATATTCTCGAGAACAGATTAAATTCTGATAATAATGAAAATAATACTTCTTAACTAACCCCTTTCAAAGAGAAACGAGGAAGTATTATGAGAAAACAAGCTGTTGACCCCACAAAAAGCGAGCGTAAATTCGGTATACGGGACAGTATCGCATATGCGGCAGGTGACTTTGGCTGCAATATGAGCTTTGCCCTGAAAGGTACGCTGACTGTTTTCTGGACGCAGTTTATGGGGCTTGGTGACACTTTGTATGCGCTTTTACTTATCATGGTGCAGATCTGGGACGCAATAAACGATCCCCTCATCGGAACACTTATTGACTCTGACAGACGTATCTATAAACGAAACAAATTTCTTGCATATACCGGAGTCGGTTCGGTGGGACTCCTCATTGCAGGCGCACTCTGCTTTGTCCCCGTACCCGATGCACCGCATATTATAAAAATAATAATATTTCTCGCCGGATATATTGTTTGGGATGCGTTTTACACCGTTGCAAACGTCCCATACGGTTCGCTTCTGTCGCTAATTTCGGATGACTCAGCAGACCGTGCATCCCTTTCGGCATGGCGTTCAATCGGTTCAACAGTCGGCAATATGCTTCCGATGGTAATACTTCCGTTCCTTATCTGGAAAGACAGAACCGATGAATACGGTAATATAGTCACAGATGAAACCGGCGAGGCAGTGCAGGATCTTCAGGGCTATAACGTATTTTGGGCGGCGCTTATAATGGGAATAATTGGCTTTATAGCGTTTCAGTTTATGATACGTATGACAACAATACGGGTAACTTCAGATGTGAAAATCAATGATAAAAAAGAGAGATTTAACCTTTTCAGAGCTTTCGGAAATTTTATAAAAAACCGTCCTGCCGTTGGAGCAACACTGGCGGCGATGGGAATGTTTATCGGTATGCAGGGCTCGGCATCGGCAGTTACCGTGCTGTTTCAGACCTATTTCAAAAATCCGCAGATTTCCGGAGTCGTTCAGCTTTTTTCAATGATACCGATACTCTGCTTCACACCACTTGCGCGTATAGCAGTCGGGAAATTCGGAAAAAAAGAGCTTTGTTCGGTTGGTTCACTGCTTTCCATCGTCGCAGGAATCGGACTTTTAGCCCTTCCGATAACTCCCGATTCAAAGGGACTGGCAATTTATATTGTCTGCCAGCTTGTGTATAACCTCGGGCTTGGAATTTATTCAACCGTTTCATGGGCACTGATGGGCGATGCAATTGACTATAACGAATGGAAAAACGGCAAACGTGAAGAGGGAATAATATATTCGCTGCATTCATTCTTCCGCAAATTGGCGCAGGGCGCAGGACCGTCGGTGGTTCTTATGATAATGGTGTGGCTCGGTTATGTCGGAGAAAGAGGCGGAGCGCAGTCGAGAGAGGTTGCCGTCAATATGCGTTATCTTGTTGCGGTGCTGTTTCTTTTCAGCGCGGTTCTTGAATATATAGGACTTGCACTCATTTATAATCTTGATAAAAAGACACTCGCCGTTATGAATCGAGAGCTTGGCAGAGATAATCAGATAAAGGAGAAAGAAACATGAGAAAAATAATAAATCTAAATTCAAAATGGGTGTTCAGTAAAATGGCATCGGAGGTTCCGACCGAGGTCTGCAACAAGTGGGATTTTGTGAATCTGCCGCATACCTGGAACGCGATTGACGGTCAGGATGGCGGTAACGATTATTATCGCGGTACGGCATATTATGCGAAGTCACTTGACAAAGCAGAGCTCCCAGAAGCAGAGAGATATTATCTCGAAATAAACGGCGCAAACTCTTCCGCGGATGTTTATTTAAACGGTAAAAATCTCGCTCATCACGATGGCGGTTACTCCACATGGCGCGTTGACATCACCGATGCTCTCGAGCGAGAAAACCTGCTTGTTATCGCCGTTGACAATTCCGCGAATGAGAAAGTCTATCCGCAGGTTGCCGACTTCACGTTTTACGGAGGACTTTACCGTGACGTCAACATAATCTGCGTCAATAATTTTCATTTTGATCTCGACAACTTCGGCGGCTACGGTATCAAAGTCACTCCGGAAATTATCGGCAAAGACGCAAAAGTAGACGTCACAGTCTGGCTTACTAATGAGAAAGAGAACCTTAGTGTACGTTATAGCATTATTGATGCTGCCGGAAATACCGTCACCGCGGTGCTCACCTCTGACACAAATGCAGTGCTTGATATTCCAGACGTACACCTCTGGCACGCAAGATGTGATCCTTATCTTTATACGCTCACTGTAGAGCTTATGGATGGAGAAATAATCCTTGATAATATCACCACGCGCTTCGGCTGCCGTTCATTCAGAGTTGACCCGGAGAGGGGATTTATCTTAAACGGGGAAGAATATCCGCTCCGCGGTGTCTCTCGTCATCAGGACAGACTCGGTATCGGCAATGCACTTCTTCCCGAGCATCATGAAGAAGATATTGAGCTTATCAAGGAGGTCGGCGCAACCACTGTCCGTCTCGCACATTATCAGCACAGTCAGTATTTTTATGATCTGTGTGACGAAAACGGTCTTATCGTCTGGGCAGAGATTCCGTATATCTCCCAGCATATGCCGACAGCAAGAGAAAATACGATCTCACAGATGCGTGAGCTTATTGTGCAGAACTATAACCATCCGTCAATAATTGCATGGGGACTATCAAACGAAATCACAATGAAAGGTGACACCGATCCCGATTTGCTTGAAAATCACCGTATCCTTAACGATATATGTCACGATATGGATAAAACTCGCCTTACGACTATCGCGGCTGTTTCTCCGTGCTCTATCGAAAGCCCGTATATACAAATTCCCGATCTTGTATCGTATAACCACTATTTCGGCTGGTACGGCGGCGATACCTCAATGAACGGTCCGTGGTTCGATAATTTCCACAAGCGTTTCCCGAATATACCGATCGGCTGTTCCGAATATGGCTGTGAAGCGCTGAATTGGCACACCTCAAATCCCGTACAGGGCGATTACACCGAAGAATATCAGGCATATTACCACGAGGAGCTTATAAAGCAGCTTTTTACAAGAAAATACCTCTGGGCGACTCATGTCTGGAATATGTTCGACTTTGGTGCGGATGCACGCAGTGAGGGCGGTGAGAACGGACAGAACCACAAGGGACTTGTGACAATGGACAGAAAATATAAAAAGGATGCTTTCTATGCTTACAAAGCATGGCTTTCCGATGAGCCGTTCGTGTATATTTGCGGCAAGCGATATATAGATCGGGTTGAAGATGTTACAAGAGTTACAGTCTATTCAAATCTTCCCGAGGTCGAGCTTTTCGCAAACGGAGTTAGCCTTGGTAAGAAGACTGCCGAGGATCATTTCTTCCGCTTTGACGTGCCAAACATCGGCGAAACCACACTTTTTGCCGTCGCAGGCAACTCTAAAGACGAAGGAAGGATACGCAAGGTTGAAAGCTTCAATGAGGATTACCGACTGAAAGAAAAGAACGCGATTCTCAATTGGTTTGATATCACGGAGATAGAGGGGCACTTCTCACTTAACGATAAAATAGGTGACATTCTTGCGAAAGAAGAAGGAAAAAAGTTTTTCTCGGGAATCCTTGCGAAGTTAATGCCTCAAAAAGGTGCAAGCGTTATGGGCGGCTTTGAAATGAACGATGGTATGATGCAGATGCTCGGCGGATTTACAGTGCTTCGTCTTTCGGGAATGCTCGGGACTATGGGGATCAATCTTACCAAGGAAGATCTGCTCACACTTAATGCAAAGCTTAATATGATAAAGAAACCGAATAGATAAAATGATAAAATGCCCATTCATCAAACGAGTGGGCGTTACCTGTTTAAAATCGTATAAAATCCTCCGTATAGTAGAGTTTGAGGAAATCTTTGTTTTTCTCGTTGACAAACAGAGGAAATTGTTGTATAATATTCTCATACTCATTATATATTTATGAAACTTCAATTTTAGGAGGAATAAAACAATGAATGAACGCAAAGGTATAGCAGTCGCAGGAACAGCGATTGTTGACAAAATTTACGGAATCGGAGCTTACCCGGGAGTTGGTGAGCTTACCAAGATCATGTCTATCAACACAGCAGTCGGCGGACTTGTACTGAACGACGGTATAGACTTAAAGAAGCTTGATCCGAACCTCGATGTTTACGCTCTCTGTAAGCTCGGTAACGACGAGGAGGGACGTTTCGCTCTCGAAACAATGAAAGCAAACGGACTCGATGTATCCGGCGTAACCTTTACCGATGAAAAAACAAGCTTCACAGACGTTATGAGTATCATCGGCGGACAGCGCACATTCTTTACATATCCCGGCGCGAGCGCAGACTTCGGTTATGACGATATTCCGTGGGATACGCTTAACGCAAAAATACTCCATCTCGGTTATTTCCTGCTCCTCGATAAGGTTGACAACGGCGACGGACTCAAAATACTCAAGGAAGCAAAGAATCGTGGGATTTCCACCTCGATTGACCTCGTAAGCGAAAGCTCGGACCGTTATTCGCTGGTTATTCCATGCCTGCCTTACGTTGATAACCTCATCATTAACGAAACCGAGGCAGGAAACATCACAGGCATCGAGCCGACCGAGGAAAATCTCGAAGCAATTGCTGATAAGCTTCTTGAGATGGGTGTTCGTGAAAGAGTTATTCTTCATATGCCCATGCTCGGCATCTGCAAGACACGTACATCGTACACCACTATGCCGTCGGTCGATGTTCCCCGTGACTTTATAAAGGGTAAAACCGGCGCAGGCGACGCTTTCTGTGCAGGTGCGCTTCTCGGTATTAACAACGGCGTTTCCGATGATGAAATTCTCGAGTACGCACAAATCGCTGCAATGGCATCTCTCCGCACTCCCGATGCAACAAGCGGAATCGAGGAGCTCTCAAAGCTTCGTGAGCTTGCAAAGCAGTTTCAGTAATAAAGGCTGACTTATATATGCATCCGTCCAAGATGATCTCAAATGATTGTTTTGGACGGTTTTTTCTTTTTCTTAAATTTGACCTTTGTTGCACAAATCTGTTATTATTCTCAAAAAATGTTAGCATTTTGCGAAGCTTTTGCGCGTGTATTGACACCAAAACAGTAATATGATAAAATTTAAGAGTAGACACATTTATGTTATTTCTTTGTTGATATTTTTATAGAACGAAGGAGAAAAAATGAAAAAGAAAGCTTTTCCCAAGCGCCTTGTTTTGTTTTTGCTGATTACAGCTGTCTTACTGTGGTGTTTTACTTTCAGCATGGGTGCGAGCGAATCGCTAACCGACGAATATGTAACAAGCGGTTACAGCGCGCCTATAACTGTTATTGATGACGCACGTCCCTATGATAACGATGACAGCTATTTAAGAGTCAGCGGACTTGAAACGTATTCTTCCGGTGTCACCTTTGCCGCATCGGATCCTGATCTTTTGCTTGACACAACCAAAACATATAAGATATCCGTCTGGCTGCGCACCGTTCCGACTATCGGCGGCAGTGACGATTCGCCGGTAACGGTCGCTGTTCGTGTCGGCGGCGGACATCCGTCCGGCATTTTCGGCTGGGCAGGTGTCGATTTCAATCTTAAAGCCGAAACAGAAATAAATGATACATGGACCGAATATTACGCCATATTCAAAGCCGCTCAGGCTAAGACGGCTGACATTAAAATTTACCGTTCGCCGAATGCGGCATCGGTGGTTCCGTTTGATATTGACGGTCTTACATTCACTGAGGTTGAAAAGAACGCAAACGGCGAATGGGTACAGGTTGCCGGAACAACAGAGCTTGTTGATGAATTTTCATACACGGCAATACAAGGTCACGTCGCACCGACCTTCTCGAAATCACCGAACACCGAATTCATGCGTATCTCCCGTCTTGACGGCGAGAACACCGCGTTTCGCCATACCGCAGATAAAGCACTTGTTGCCGGTAAATATACAGTCAGAGGAAACTTTCGTCTTGGCGAGTTTGATTACAATAAGCTTACATATAGCACATCGACTGCATACAATGTCACGTCAAACAATAACACTGCCAAGCTCTCCGTCAAAGCAGGCGATTCAATTGCGAGCTCAGACGATGAAAGCTATATCTCGCTGACAAATGTTTGGAAGGATTGCTCGTTCGTGCTTGACATTGCCGATGGTATAAGTCTTGACGATATCGTATTTTACCTTGACGGTGCACACACGCTTGATTTCTGTGATATTACGATTTTACCGTTAGCAGTAAGTGAAGCTGTTTCCGAGGAAAATCTGCTTTTAGACGGAGATTTCGATTCTGCCGATGCACTTGCGAATTGGAGCGTCGGAACTCAGGTTATGTTTCACAGAACTGACGCAAACGGCGGTTACATTGAAGCCAATGATATAATCCGGGCGCTTGAAGGCTTCAGCTGGGACGTTTCATCGAACGGTATACCCGCAGGAACGTATAAGTTCACGGGCTATATTCGAACCGCGGTTTACGGAGAGGTCACACAGAAGCGTATCAATTTCATAGAGGCATCGGGAAAATCATATACTGTATACGCAAATGCAACAAACGACTGGCTGAAGATTGAATATTATCTTACGTTCACATCTGATTTATCGAAAATAGAGATTGTCGGCGGCCCGTACCAGGAGTTTTTCCAGGCGTTCTGTATAGATAATTTCTCGCTCGTTCCCGTAGACAGTATCCCCTCAAAAAATCCTAACAGAATCGGTACTGCGGTCACTCCCGCTGAAGCTTTTGCCTCAACGAAATGCATCGAGGTGACTCCTTGGGATGAAAACGAAGACTATGAAGTTAATGGACTCATGATAAACCACGATGCCACAAACTACTTCTCCAATATTGGCAGATATAATCTCGATGCAGAGGATTTCAAAAACTTCGCGCTGGCTTTCAAGGACACCCACATAACCGATTATGTGATCAATGTAGACAGTGTTTTTCCGGCACCGGGAACCGGCCACACGAGCGCTCTTGAATATTACTACATGACAGAGTTCTTCGACGGTCAACCGGTTGATTTTACGAATACCAACACCGCATACTCGGCTTATTATATGTACGATGTTATCGGCAGTGATTATATCGGCGTATGGTGTGAAACATTCCCAACGGTTGGTATAAATCCGTGGCTTTCATTCAGAATGAACGATGTTCATAATTATAACGATGAAGGAGCTGCTATGTCAAAAAGCGAGTTCTGGTATAAGAATCCGCAATATAGACGTGTACAGCATCATTCGTATGTCGCTTATATGGATAAGGCATATGATTACACATATCCAGAGGTGCGAGAGTTTATGCTCTCATATATAAACGCGGCACTTAACCGTTATGATCCGTACGGTATCGAGCTTGATTACCAGCGCGAGCTTAATCTCTTCCATATAGGCGGAGAATATCCGGGACTTGATATACTGACCGGCTTCATGCGAGATGTTGATGACCTTGTTGCTGTTTACGAGGAAAAGTACGGGCATGAGATAAAGATAGGTGTGCGTGTTGCACCGGATGTTCAGACCAACTACGATTTCGGGCTTGATGTTATAACCTGGGCTGCCGAGGGAATCGTTCAGCTTGTCTCTCCCACGGGAAGATATGAATCTCACTGCACCGATATGCCGATAAGAATCTGGGATTCCATACTTACTCCGTATAATGTTGAACTTGTACCGTGCATCGACTTCACATATCTGCGTTCTTACGGACACGCATCGACTGCCGGAAGAAATTCGATTGAAACCCTTGCCGCAACTGCTGCATATATGTATTCGCAAGGCGCAGATAAGATGTATACATACAATTACTTCCCATCATTCAACATAACCTTTGATGATGATGATAAAGTAAATTCAACAAGCGCAGGTATGCCGATAAACGGCTCGCAGGGAATGTGGAATGTGTTTACCACGCTCGGCTCATACGAAAAGGTCAATACATACAACAGACGTTGTATACTGACATACAACGATATGCATCCCGTTTGGCGTGATTATGGCGCACAGCTGCCGGGATGGGTACAGCCGGAAAGTCCGGCTACGCTTCGTATTCCCGTCGGAGATATCCTTGACGGATCAACGCTGACTCTTAAGTTCTCGGTAAGAGATGACTCGGTTGCAGATAATCCACCAACGGTCTATGTTAACGGACGGCTCTGTACATACGAGTGCATGGAAAGATGTGTCGGCGGACATACCGAGTATAATCTGCTTTGCTATAAGATTCCGCGTGCCGCTTACGGCTCATCCGATATGATTATCGAGATAAACTATTCAGCCAATCTCAGGGTTGACTACGCCGAGGTGTACATCGAAGCGCCGAATAATTAAGCTTCATCGCACGTGGGTATTGCTTATGAAGCCTGCAAAACGAACCGATCCATATCGAAGAAAAAGCAAACGTTCACTTTTTTGCTCTAAACATTCATCAATTTGCCAAATGTCACTAATTCTATTGACAAATCAGGGCATTTTTGATATAATTACAATTGGCTGATTTTAATTGGCTACAAAAAACATTTGAATGAAGAGGAGAACAACATGAAAAAACGCATTATATCGGCATTACTGCTTGCTTCCATGATGACCTCGCTTGTTGCTTGCGGCGGCGATGGAGACAAGGGCAAGACCGATGGTGACAAACAACAGGGCGAAGAAAAGCCTGCCGGAATCGAAGCTGCAGATTACAATCTACCGTTTAACATTTACGCTCCCGATTTTGGTATGTACAAGAGATACTTCTTTGCAGACGATGCGGGAACCGATGCTATGACAAAGGCTATTTACGAGCGTGAGATTAATGTTGAGGAGCACCTCGGCGTTGACATCGGCTATACCATTACAGGTGATATCTTTGGCGTACGAACCAAGATTCAGGAGCTCGTTATGACAGGCGATGACACGCATCAGCTTTTCTTAACTCACAGTATTGCCGGTCTTTCAGCAATGATAACCGAAGATCTGCTTTACGATTTCAGAGATTTCGAGTATATTGATCTTGGCGCAGAGTGGTGGAATCAGCAGTCACAGGAGGCACTTGACGTTAACGGTCACCTCTATTACGGCGTTTCCGACTATATGCTTTCCGACCCGAACTGCGTACTCTTTAATAAGAGCATGATCGAAGAGCTTAACCTTGAAGATCCGTATCAGCTCGTTCGCGACGGCGAATGGACCGTCGACAAGATGATGGAGCTTATGAGTGCGGCAACAAAGGACGACGGTGACGGAAGATGGAATTATACTGACACTTATGGTCTTACAACCGCTGACGACTGGTTCTGTAACTCCTTCGTTTTCTCGAGCGGCGTTGACCTTGTAAAGAAAAACAGCGACGGGGAATTCGAGTTTGCTTTCGATACTGAGCGCACATATACCATGGTTGAAAAGCTCACCTCGCTTCTCGCAGGCGATGACACATGGGTATATTCCTATGGCGGAGCAACCTCTGCAGAAGAAAACTTTGCAAACGATGAATATGTCGATATCTCAAAGGGCAGATCGCTCTTTAACATTTATAACATTGCAAATCTTTATGTTCTCCGTGATGCTGAGGTAGACTTCGGTGTACTTCCTTATCCGATGCTTGACGAAACACAGGAAGGTTACTATACCAACGACTGGTCCGGTTTCATGTGCGTTCCGAAGACTGTACAGAATACTGATATGGTCGGCAAGGTTATCGAGCTTCTCTCATATTTCAGCGGAGACACCGTAAGATATGCATACTATGAAATCATGCTCGGCGAAAAGCTGACACGTGACCCCGACTCCAAGGAAATGCTCGACATCATCTTCGACGGCGTGTCCTATAACGCAGGTGTTAGCTACTTCGGCTTTGACAGTAATATGAAGAAGTTCTTCTATATCGGCGGTGCTATCTGGGACGGCGGCGCATACAGACTCGGTTCGCACATCGCTTCCTATAAGCCCGGCTGTGAAGCTGCAATCGAACAGTTTAATACAGATGTAGCAGCAATTAACACAGCTGAATAATAAACATAGAAAAATTTACATTTTTGCTACCCCCGACGGTTTGATCGCTGTCGGGGAATTTTGTTGTTTTTGATGTTTTGATATTCTGCTTTTGTATTGACTGTTGATTTGGGACATAATTTGCAAAAAGACGTCTCAAATTGCTATTGAATTCCATTTTTATTTTTGCTATAATATTTTTCGTAAAAATGATTCATCACAGATTCTTCTGTTTTGAATAAATCTTTTTCTAATTCTTTCTTCCATCCCCGTGAGTCTAAACTTGCGGGGATTTATTTTTCGTAAAATAAAAAACGGCAGAACTTAATCTGCCGCTTAATATTAAAATCAGAATCTGTCGCCAAACCACTTGATCTCGTCTTTACCCTCTATGATACAGCCTGCATAACCGCTCTCCTCAAGGCGTCCGAACAGCTTTCCGAGCTTCTTGATCTCCTCAATCAGTGTAACATCATATGTCTCGCGAAGCTCGTCCGCGTGGAGAAGAGCCGCAGGGAAGTTTTCCTCGTTATAGATGAGTGCCATACGCGGCTTTGAACCGGGGATGGTGTATTTTTTATCGAGAAGAATACCCGCGATACGCTCAAAACCAATTGAAAAACCAACTGCCGGAATGTTCTCGCCGAGGAACTTGCCAATAAGATTGTCATAGCGTCCGCCGCCACCGATAGCACCGCGAAATTCAGGCGATGATATTTCAAAAACTGTACCTGTATAATAGCCCTGACCGCGAACTAATGTCATGTCATAATCAACGCTGTATTTACCGTTTGCAAGGGAATTAGCAAGCTCCATAATACGACGAAGATTAGCAATACAGTCAAGCTCACCGCAAATTGAAGCGGCAGTGTCGAGCGTGAAAGGCTTTGTCGCAATTCCTGCCATAAGCTTGTCCACGTTTGCCGTATCGAAGCCCTTGTCGCAAAGCTCGGCACGTACACCGTCGATGTCTATTTTGTCAAGCTTATCAAGAGAAATACAAACAGAATCACAATCCGCCTCTGCAAAACCTGCGCTCATGATTATAGCCTTGAGCAAACGGCGGTCGTTTATGCGGATATTGAAGTTGTCAAATCCGATATTGAGAAGTGCTTTTGCGGTCGTTGATATAAGCTCAACCTCGGCAGTGTATGAATCGCTTCCGATTATGTCAATGTCACACTGCATGAACTCACGCATACGTCCTTTCTGCGGACGCTCGGCACGGTATACCTTGTCGATCTGAATAACCTTGAACGGCGTTGGAAGCTTTGCGCGGTTATTGGCATAGTAACGTGTGAGCGGCAGGGTAAGGTCGTAACGAAGTCCCATGTCGGCAATTCCCTTTTCGTTGCCGGAGGCGAGAGCCTCGTCAAGCTTTTCGCCGCGCTTCATAATTTTGAATATAAGATTGAGATTTTCGCCGCCGTCGGATTTGTCGAGGTTTTCAATATCCTCGATGATAGGCGTGGTTATACGCTCAAATCCGCAGGAGCGGTAAGTTTCAAGAATGGTTGACTGCAGGTAATCGCGGACAAGAACCTCCGAGGGTAAATAGTCAGCAGTACCTTTAACGGGTGTTATTTTCATTTTTGTGTCCTTTCAGAAATCAATATGTATACATTATATACCATCTTAGCGAATTTGTCAAGCGTTTAAGCGGATGGATATTATCTCCCGGAAACGAAATACAGACAAGGCAAAAATTTCAATCTTCAACATTCAAAAAAAAGAAATATGCCTCGAAATATAGCCGCTTAAATTATGTACACAAAGTCAAATCTGTGATAAAATATAATTAGGCAATTTTTATAAACTTTGGGGATTAACTTCACCGTTGTAATAAGTGAAATAACACCTCATTTTTTTGCAAATTTTGAGCACTTTATGTATTGTAACTGCAAAAAATGTGTGCTATAATGGAAATGAAGTTATAAACCAAGAATAAAAAGGAGACAAAACTATGAAAAAACGAATTTTGGCAATGTTACTTGCCGGAGCTCTTACAGTTTCTGGACTTCCGATTACTGCAATTGCAGCTGATGACACAACTGCGGCTGTGACGGCAGATCCGCTCGCCGATGCCGCATGGTCAGACAACGTGGCAGAGGTCGATGACATCCTTGGCGATGGCGACAGCTATCAATATCTTCACGTCTATGATCTCGATTACGCTGAAGATGGTGCGATTTATGAAGATAAAAATGCGATAATGGAGGCAGGCAAGGATTACCGACTGTCTTTCTGGTATCGCTGTGCTCCGACGGCGAATTGGCCTGTAACTGATTCCAAAACCGGAGAAGGCATCAGAGAGCTCCGACTTTTTGGAAGTGGTAACAAGAATCTCATCAGTACATATCCCAGCGAGGGAAATATAATTAACGGTTCGCGGCTTGTAGCAACTTCGGAATGGCAGAAAGCGACTGTGCTTATAACTCCCACAGCGGATCAGTACGCATGGTTCAGATTCAGAGATGGCAACTACTTCGAGGATATAATTCCTTTTGATATTTACGGTCTTTCTTTGGTTGAGGTTGACAAGTTTGGTTATACCGGCGAGGAGATGATCAAATATAATGATAAGATCATCAGCTCAACAAACGGTTGGTATATCAATAGTGCAAAAGGCAAGATCGTTACCGAAGCAACTTACTTGAGAGTAACCGCCGATGCTGCTGATTCGACGACGGCGACTCTTTCCGGACTCAAGCTCGATTCGGGAAGATATACAGTCAGTGCGGATATTCGCATGACCAAGTATGATTTCAATAATTACACTGCCGGTGCGAGCCATAGATACAACAATAACAACGCAGGTAACGTCACATTCGGCGGAACAAGCGGTGTCTCCGTTATTGGCACAGCTGCCGCAATAGATAACAATTGGAGTGTTGTTTCATTTGAGCTTGATGTTCCCACCGCGGTTACTGCAGGTGAGCTCACATTCACGCTCAACAATGCACTCGGACTCGACATCAACAATGTAACCATAACCAAGACTGCATCGTATGGCGATTTCGCCGATGCAAACGGCAACCAGCTTCTCACTGTTGCAGAAAAGCTCGATGAGAACGGAACAAATGAATATGTCCGTTTCTACGATACCGACAGCCCCGACGATGAGCTCAAATATAAGAGCGATATAACACTTGACACCGCAAAGACTTATGTCCTTACAATGGATATGCGCGCGGCAGAACACGTAAACTGGGGTAAATATCATTATGGCGCCTCCGGCACAAGAGCTACGGCGGTCGACTCTTACGAGCGAAATGTCATAATTGATGTCGCAGGCGTAATTGGTAAGAGTGCCGATGAAAAGATACTCACAAATAGCTGGAAAAATATAAAAATCGAGTTCACTCCCACTGAAACTTCGTTTTGGATCACAATCAGGGAGGGAAGCGGTTGGTATGGCTTCTATGATATGATTCCATACGATATTGACAATTTACAGCTTACTGAAAAATCAAGTGGAGATGTCATCATCGAAGCAGGCACGGCTGAAGCTGTCGGAGACGGCACAGGCATCGGCTGGTATACGACCAACGCAAAAGCCGAGGTTGCAACCGACACCGAATTTTACCGCCTTAAAAATTCCACCTCTTTTAATTATACCGGCGATGAAAAGATCGAAAAGGGTATATACAGAGTAACGCTTGACGTTCGTCTCAACTTATTCGACGGCGACGACTTTACATGGGCAAATGAAAAAACAGCGAAAACTCCCACCAACAATTGTAATGTCAGTGTTTCACTTAATGTGAACGGCGAAACTATGAAAACCGCAGCGGGCACATTGGCGGCAATCGTGACCAACGGTACAAAAACACTCAATAATTCATGGCAGACTATTGAGTTTACACTTCCTGTTACAGAGACCATCAACAAAAGCGACCTCATCTTCACGCTTGACAAAATTACAAATTTTGATTTCAAGAATCTCACCGTAGAATCAGCTGCACACCTCTATTCTGATGAATACGTAACCCTCGACGGTGAATTCATTGATAGGATATCTTCAAACGGAAACGAGTACATAAGTGTAAGCAATCTGCGTATTGCAAATGACGGCGTGGTTTACACCGATCCCACAAAAACCATCACTGCAGGAAACACATACACACTCACATTCGATATCCGTTCCATAAATTGTCCCGATTGGGAGAACACTGTGGCGGAAGATGGATATTATCTCCGTATGAGAGCAACGCTTAACGGCAAAACCAGCTCCCGGTTTGAGGTTACCGATGAATGGACAAATATTTCCGTTCAGATCACTCCAACAACAGGCGGTGAACTGAAGCTTAGGTTTGTTGAATTGACAGAATGGGATTTTCTCCCTTACGACATTGACAATATCACGCTCGTCTGCAATGAAACCGGCGACACACTGATTGATCACGCTATGACCATTAATAACGGCGGCGGAACAGGCTGGGCTCCCTCATATTCGTATGCGAGAACCGATATTATGCCCAAGGATGTTGAGGTCAGCGTAGTAACGGAAGAAACCTACTATCGCGTTGCTTCCTCCGGTGATGAAAACAACGGATTTACATACAGCGGCGACGATTACCTTGAAAAGGGTATCTGGCACATCACAGGCGATTTCAGACTTGCCGAATACAGAAAAGATAAGCTTGAGCTGGGTAACCGTGAATACGCCTCAATTAATCACCCTTACATTATCAGTGATAACAACGTTTCATATCTTACTGCAAATGTAAACGGAACAGTCCTCCGTAATATTGACGGCTTGACCGACGGTATTGCGATTACACCCGATTGGGCAAATGACGGCTTCGTTCTTGTTGTTGACAGTGTAGGCGGACTTCGTAAGAGCGACATTGAGTTTACTCTTAGCGACGGAACTGCATTCGATTTTAAGAATATTAAGTATACTCCCGTTGACGATCTCTACATCGACGATTTCGTCACCGAGGACGGCACTCCGATTGCTATCGTAAAAGAAGCGCTGAATACCGAAACCGGTGAGATCGGTGATTTCGACAGTAAATTTGCCCGCATTTATAACATCACATATGCACCGCACGGTGCAGTCTTCAAGGATTCTTCGGTTAATCTCACGGCAGGTACAGAATATGAGCTCTCATTCTGGGCTCGTACAATGCCGACTGACAATTGGCCGGTTAACTCAAAATATCAGGGTTCAAGAAGACTTTATGTTATCCAGACAACAAAGCTTGCAACGATTGATCTTTTCGAGGATTGGACTAAGTATACGATCCGATTCACTCCCGAATCAAGCACCGCACTTTCGCTCACCTTTAGAGATGGTACATCATTTGATGATATTATTCCGTTTGATATCGACGGACTCTCTCTCATGACTGTTGATGCAGCATCTGGCGAGGTCAGTGGTGAAAACCTTATAACAAACGATGATACAATCGGAACAAACGGCTGGTCGAAGAGCGGTAATGCTTCAATTGAGATTCTTTCTGATAACGGATATTATCGCGTACTGCCTCCTGCAGACGAAACAAGCAACACAACTGTAGCAATAGCAAAGGACGAGATGCTTGTTCCGGGAACATATAGCATCCGCGGTATGTTCCGCCTTGCCGAGCCGCTTGACTATACAAAGTTCTCCTTTGACGGCTATAATGTTTCCGGCGACAGCAATAATGCAAAGATCAAGGCATATATAACATCAGCGCGTATGCCTCTCCAGACAGAAGGCGGTTTATCTGAGGTAACTATCAATCCGTATACATGGACTGAAGTGACATTCATATTCGAGACTCTGGCTGAAGTAAACATGAACACCATTCTCTTTGAGGCACAGGGCAACATTCAGCTTGATTTCACGGCAATTGACGTTGAGCTGATTGAGCGCAAGGTTACAATGTCCGATGTCAACCCCGGATTCATTATGATTCTGCTCATGCTTAAGGATCAGAACAAGTATAACGGTCTCTCTGCTGCAGATATCAGCATTGAAGAGGATTGGAAGGTCAATGGCGATAAGGCAGTCAGAATAAACAATATGCCTGAGGGCGTTACTTCTGACAGCTACATAAGCGTTTCTTCACGTCAGTCATCCGATACCGGTGCAACCTATAAGAATAAAGCTGCAATGGTTTACGCAGGTAAACAGTACCAGCTTACATTCAAGGCGCGCACTCTCCCTGCAACCAACGAAGGTAAGCCTGTCACATGGAAACTCCGCGTTATAACGGGCGATAGCAAGCTGATATCCTCAGGTATAAATTTGACGGAGGACTGGAACACATATTCCTTCAAATTCAGCCCCAATACCGATACAACTCTTGCTATTAATTTCAAGGGTGCATCCGGTACCGAACAATTCTATCCGTTTGATATTGACGATCTCTCTGTTGTCGATCTTTCAACCGGAGAAGAGCTGGCAACAAAGAGTGGTGCGCTTTACAGCAATGCATACTCCGCCGGCTGGTCTGCGCTCGGATATTCGAGCTTCACCGCAAATCTCAGCATCGTAAGTGAAGGCATTTATTACAGCGCAAATCTCAATAATGGAATCGTATATAATCCTGAGGAACCGGTTATCCTTGAACCCGGTCAGTATTATCTCACCGGTAAATTCCGTGTTCCTTCGATGGAATATGAAAAGCTTGAGCTTGATAAGAGCAATCCCGACAAAAACGGTCACGTTATAACTGCAGACAACAACGTCGCAGGAATCAGCGCATACCTTGGTGATACAAAGCTCGCGCTTTCCGACGGAACCGATACAATTGCCGTGGGAACGGTTTGGACGACAGTTAAATTCCCGTTTGAACTTACTGAAGCTACGGATATAAGCGGACTTAAATTTGTAAGCGATCTTGACGGTGATATTTACTTTGACGAGCTTAAGATTACCACCAATAACGGCGACAATCTCCTCTCCGATGCTGTAAGTGAAGACGGACTTGCAAACTGGAGCGCAAGCGGTCAGACTCTCGAATATAAGGTCGATGACGATGGCACAAAGTATTTCTCTGCAAGCAACCTTATCAATAACCGAGTCGGCTTCAGATATGAGTCTGAAACAGTTATCGAACCCGGAGTTTACGTTATCAAGGGTGATTTCCGTACCTCTGTTGAGGGCGAAACGGGTTATGTACGTATGATCGCATACGATGCTCCCGAAACCGCAAAGATAACCAATGAGTGGAGAACACTTGAGCTTTATGTTGAAGTTACCGAAGCATCAAATCTCAAGCTTCACATCTGCGGCGCACCTATGTCAACGAGTGTTCAGAATTACGATTTCAAGAATCTCAGCATTCTCAATGCAGCAGACCTTGTTCCTGCAAATGTTGAGCTTTATGAAGCAGGCGATTTTGAAGATCCCGAAACGGCACTTGTTGGATGGGCGATCTTCTCGGCACAAAATGCTAAACTCACTTATGAGACAGAGGATGGAAACAGCTTCCTCAGAATGAGCGAGCGTCCCAACGAATATTGCGGAATCAGCGTAAGCCTTGACACTCCTGCATATCCGGGCACAACCTATAAGATCTCTTACGATATCCGCACAGCCAAGGAAGGCATTGAAATGGTTGCTCGTTCCTATCTCGGAACGGATGCAAGCAATCCGCTTAAGGTTGACGGCGAAACATATGAGGGCTCCACGTTTATGTATCCGATAAACAATGAATGGAGACACGTTGAAGCCGAAATTACTGTTGATTCAATGACAAACTTCGTTATAAGAATCTCGGGCGGTATGGATCCCATTAGAGACATCTACAGCTTCGATGTTGACAATCTCTCTATTGTAAAGCTCGATAAGTGATTCGGAGAAAGGATAATTGCAAATGAAAAAAATTAAAATTACAACATTACTGCTTTCTGCAGTTTTGGCAATTCAAACACTTGCTTCGGGAGTGATGGCGGCAGACACAACCGCCACCTCCACCGAGGTTAAGGACGGATATGTTCTCAGAATTCCGTCCGTTCCGACATCTATGCCTGAAGGAAACCTTATGCTGTTCAGTAACTTCGACAACGCGACCGCGCTGAACGCAGGACTTCTTACATCTAACGGTCCGGCTGTTGCATTTGTTTCCGATGATAACGGCGGTTACATCCGTGTTACCAACATCTCGCAGAGCCATCTCGGCGCAAAGGTTGATGCCGGAAACGAGGTTCCTGCAGGTAAGTATCTCTTCACAGGTTACTTCCGTACACTTCGCAAGGGCGAGCTTACCCAGCTGCGAATCATCATGCGTCAGATTAACGGCGAAACAAACGTTGCATACGCATTCCCGACATCGGGAGAGTGGCTCAAGGTTGAATACTATTTTGAGCTTACCGATCAGCTTAATTACGTTGACGTTTGCGGCGCAGGAGCTGATATTTACGTTCAGGATTTCTGCTTTGACCAGTTCTCGATAGTTCCGGTTGACGAGATCCCGGCGGATGCACCTAACCAGTTCGGAACGCCTGTAACAAAAGAGCAGGTTGAAGCAGCATCCAGTGCAGAGCCTGCAACATATACAACGTATAATCCGAATGAGCCTTATGAGGTTCAGGGACTCATTGTTAACCAGGACACCTCGGGCTTCCTTTCTCGGGCTTCGAGCAACGGTATAACCGAAGCACAGATAGTACAGTTTGCAAAGCAGTTTGAGGGAACTCACATCACTGATTATTTCCTCAGCGTTAACGACCAGTGCTCCGTATTCCCGTCAACAACGACCACGAGCTATCTCGATAAATATTATCAGAAGGTAGAAAACGGTGTTGAGGTTGACTACACAACTGACCCCATGGCAAGTGGTTCATATCACATCTACGATGAGCTTGAATCCGATTTCCTCGGCATCATAACCGAGGCCTTAGCCGAAGTTGGTATTAATCCTTGGCTTTCGTTCCGTATGAACGATGCTCACGAAATGACTGCAAAGGAAGTTGGCCCGCTGTTTACGGATTTCTATCATAATCATCCCGAAATAAGACGCGTACAGCACCACAGCTATGTTTCGTACTATGACAAACTTATGGATTATACACATCCTATCGTTCGTGAATATTGGCTCAATTATATCAACGAAACCCTTAACCGTTACGATGTTTACGGTATCGAGCTCGACTTCCAGCGTGAGCTTTACCTCTGGCACATCGGCGGCGAGTATGCAGGACTTGATATCCTCAATGAATTTATGCGTCAGGTTGATGACATTGTTGCAATTTACGAGGAAAAGTACGGTCATAAGATCAAGATCGCGACTCGTGTGGCATATGACGTTGAAACCAACTTCGATTTCGGTCTTGACGTTATAACCTGGATGGCAGAGGGAATTGTTGACATGATGATCCCCGCATCGCGCTTTAGTTCGACCGATATGGATCTTCCGATAAAAATGTGGGATTCACTCACAGAATCTTACGATGTTGAGCTTGCGGCATCTATTGAATGGACAAATGTTATGCCTCGTGCAAATGTTGATCCTGAATATATGGATATCGAAACAGCATCCGCATTTGCGGCTAACGCCTTCTCACAGGGCGCTGAAAAGGTATACCTCTTCAACCGTTATAAGAGCGGAGTTGACTTCTTTACCGATAGCGACAAGATATCAACAAAGAGCACATATTACACCGGTAATAAGGCATTTTGGAACGAATACACAACTCTCGGTTCATACGAAAAATGCTTGACCATGAACCGCAGAAATATGATTGGCTATAAGGATATGAATATGCTTTGGAAGCCAAAGTCAAGCTTCTTGCCAAAGGCTGTTGGCGCTGACACATATACAACATTCCGTGTTCCGATGGGCGATGTTCTCGACGGTTCGGAACTCACGCTCAAATTCTCGGTATCCAATAGCGAAGTGCTCGATAATCCTCCCAAGGTATATATAAACTCGGTTGAGTGTAAGTATCTCGGACTTGACATATGCTACTCCAAAAACTTTACAGAGGATATGCTCATGTGCTATGAGGTTCCTGCAGAGGTACACGGAGATGCGTATGCAGTCATCGAGATTATGCCTGAAAACACATTCACAACCGAGTATATCGAAATCTACATAAAGGCGCCTAACTGATAACATTATTGTACACGGTGGGGAAGACCTGCCGTGTGCAGCTTGTAAACTTCAAGGAGTTATTACAATGATTAAAGGTATTTGTATTAATCAGGACTCGCATGATGTCGTATCCGCCGCCGGAAGAACACGTCCCTCGGTTGAAACTATCAAAAATTTCCCGAAGATATACGAGGGAACTCACGTCACCGACTTTTTCATCAACATGGTGGATACCTGTGCAGTCTTCCCCTCGAAAACACGTACAAGCTTCCTTGACAAATACTATCAAAAAGAAGAAAACGGAACACCGGTTGACTACACAAAAAACACCTGCGGCGCAGGTATGCATTACCTCTATGAGGAGCTTGGTATCGACTATGTGAAAGAACATATCAAGGGCTTTCGTGAGGCAGGGATAAACCCGTGGCTCACATATCGAATGAACGATTACCACGACAGAAACCTGCCCACGTCAACGCTGTTTTCCGATTTTTATCACGAGCATCCCGAGGTACGTAACGGACATGATCTTCCGAAGAAATTCTGGATCTGGGACGGATATGCATACGATTTCAAATTCGATATCGTCAGAAAGCATAATCTCGACCTCATAAACGAATCACTCGAGCTTTACGATCCTTACGGAATTGAGCTTGACTTCCAGCGTGAAATGGCGTGCTTCGCTTTGGGCGAGGAATATGAGGGCGTTGAGATAATGAACGGCTTCATGCGTGACGTTGATGCGATAGTCAAAAAAGCCGAGGAAAGATGGGGACACGAAATAAAGGTCGCCGTTCGTGTAATGCCCGATATAAATTTCTGTCTTGAGTACGGCTTCGATGTTATGAACTGGGTTCAGGAGGGAATCGTTGACGTTGTTGTCATCTCCTCTCGCTGGGCATCAACCGACACCGATATGCCGATCAAGCTTTGGAAAACGCTTCTTAAGCCATACGGTGCAGAGCTTTATGCGAGCATGGAATGGTTTGTCTCTGCACATACAGATGCGGAAAGACTTGCGCCGAACATCGACACTTTTGCCGCGTGTGCCGCGAATGCATTCGCACAAGGTGCGGATAAGTTCTACATCTATAACTATTATGTCGGCTTCGACAGACAGTTTGACCGTGACGGCGAATTTGATTTCGATCCGAGCAAATCGGTAAGATCGAGTGAGCAGTATTGGACGGTCATCAACCATCTCGGTGACTACGACAAGGTTAAAGCGATGAACCGCCGCCATGTTGTAACGCTTAAAGATCGCCTGCCGCTTTGGAGACGCAACACTTGCACTCGTGCTCCCGAAAGCCGCGGCACAGATCAGCTTCCGCTCACGTTCTGCATGAAGGGCTGCTTCAGACTTATCGTCGGCGATATCCCCGAGGGCGCAAAGGTCACATTCCGCTTCTCGGTCGATGATGCCGAAAAGGCGCTTGCAAACATACCTGACGTCTTTATGAACAGCGTGAAATGTGAATATATCGGAAGTGAAACGGATGAACGCTTTACTCCTCAAACACTCCTTTGCTATGACGTCCCTGCGGCGGCATTCAAGGACTGCATGGTTGCACTTATCAGCTGTCCGAACGATGCTGAAATTACGACCCGTTGGGTTGATATATATGTTAAAGTAAAATAATAATACATTTCGAAAGGATGATAACAAAAATGAAAAAGCTTCTCACTTTAATTCTCGCAATCTCCATGATTCTCACACTTGCAGTGACAACAAGTGCTGCCGATGATGTTGTTAAAAAGGGAACTGCCACAGTTGACGGCGAGCTTGACGCAGCATACCTCAATTCTCTCGTTATAAAAGACTGCGGAACAAAGCCCAATGCACTTACTGTTGAAGACGTTGGCGAATGGCCATTTACCTGTAAGGCTGATTTCTATTTCCTCTATGACGACAGCCGTCTTTATGTATACTGTGATGTAACAGACGATGATCCGCTTACACTTGGTAAGGCATATCTCCAAAAGTATAATACATATCAGGTTGACCTTGTTGAGATGCGTTTCTCGTTCAATGGCGATGCTCACGATATTTTCAAGGTATCCGTTGATTCACACGGTTACACACTTTTCGGTCTGACAGCTCACTATGAAAAGATTGACTATTCAACATTTGACTATAAGACCAAGCTTACTGATAAGGGATATGCAATTGAGGTTTCCATTCCTTGTACCAAGGGTGATCTTGATATGATCAAGACAGGTAAGCTCGGTTTCACATATTCGCTTAATGACCTCGATAACGAGGGTGTGCATCATGAGTATGCAGAATCCTATGATTATAAGGGAGTCTCCACCGGAAGCGAGTGGACCGCAGTGTTCTATAACCTCTCAAACGAATATGCAAGCGGTACTGCACCCACAACAACCAAGGCACCTGAAACAACTCCTGCTCCCGAAACGACTGAAGCTCCCGAAACAACCGAAGCTCCCGAGGTTGACACAACCGCGGCAGAGGTAGAGGATACCACCGCAGCAGAAGCGGAGGAAACAACAGGAGCAGAGGTTGAAGACACCACTGTTGCAGAGGATGAAGAAACCACTGCAGCAGAGAGTGAGGATGACACCACCGCAGCAGAAGACGAAGTTGATACCACCACTGCTGTCGAGGAAGAGACCACTGTTACTGATGATGAAGATGATACTACTGTTGCCGAGGAAGAAACCACCAAGGATAGCAAAGAAGACGATAAGGGCGGTCTCCCCGCACCTGTAATCATCGCAATCGTTGCAGCAGTTGTTGTAATCGCAGGCATTGCAGTTGCACTTGCTAAGAAAAAGAAGTAATAATTTAAGCTAAGATACTCTTAAAATAATAAGAGTCGTCTATATTTCTTCAGCCGAGGCGGCGTACTGAGTAAAGTCGGTACGCTGTTTCGGTTTTTTTGAATAAAATTCCAAGTTGCGGACGCGAATGAGTGAATCTGTCCCAAAATGGTATTGACTCGAAAAAGCGAACATGGTATAATTTAGCTGTTATATAAGCCTTTGCTTTACTTTGCTAAAGTAATATAGCAACTATAAGATGAAAACATGGCAATTTTATGACTATTAAGGCGTTGACAACGCAAAAAAACTTTGTTATAATAATAGGGTGGAGAGATTTATTATTTGGGATTTCTCTTGCGATTTGTTTCGGAATTATAGTATGGAGGAAACATTTTATGAAGAACAGACGGCTCGTATCTATCGTGCTTATGTTGGCAATGATGCTTTCGGTTATGCCTATGCTCGCCGCAAATGCTGCGGCAAGTGATGAATGGGAAGCGCCGCTGTCAATCAAAAACAATATGACCGCAGCAGAGGAGAGCGCTAACTGTCTCCCGATCTCGGACTTCGATGAGGAAGCTTCTCTTGACAATTGGGATGCAAGAGGTCAGCGCCTTGAATGGCTTTCCGATGAAAACGGCGGTTACCTCAAAGCGAGCGGTGTTACCGTAAACTATACCGGCTTCTATTATACGCCCACAGTCGATATCCCTGCAGGTACATATAAGTTCACGGGTTACTTCCGTACCGCTAATCAGGGTGAGATTGGATGTGTCCGTGCGATCTTCTACCAGTATAACGAAGACGAGAGCGCGACAACCAGCGCAGGTCACGCGAGAATCTATATCGAAAACGACTGGACTTATGTTGAATATTATGTAACGCTTACCGGTAAGCTCAGCCACATCACGGTAAACGGCGGCGGGTATCAGTGGTACGTTCAGGATTACTGCATGGACCAGTTCACGCTCACCGCTGTTGATTCCATTCCCGAAAGTGCTGTGTCGACGTTTGGCACTCCCAATACAGAGTGGGAAGCACATGACAGTATGCTCTCTAACAGTGCGTCCATCAAAAATGTTATGAGCGCGGCAGAGGAGAGCGCAAACTATCTTCCAATCTCGGATTTTGATGAGAGGGCTGTCCTTAACTATTGGGATGCAAAATCTCAGCGTCTGCAATGGCTTTCCGATGAAAACGGCGGTTACCTCAAGGCAAGCAGAATTACCACAAACTACATCGGCTTCAATTATACGCCCACAACCACAATCCCGGCAGGTACATATAAGTTCACCGGTTACTTCCGTACAGCCAACGAAGGTGAGGTCGGTTGTATACGTCTGCATTTCTATCAGTATAACGAGGACGAGAGCGCAACAACAAATGCAGGCTCTGCAAGAATCTACATCGAAAACGACTGGACTTATGTTGAATTTTATGTAACCCTCACCGGTAGGCTCAGCTACATCCTGGTAAACGGCGGCGGATATGCATGGTACATCCAGGACTACTGCATGGACCAGTTCGCGCTCACTGCTGTTGAATCTATCCCGGACGGCGCAAAAACTCAGTTTGGTACACCCAACACCGAGGAAGAAGCGCGTGACAGCATGATGGGCAACTGGAACGTCAAGCCCTATGATCCTGTTGAAGAATCGAAATACGAAGTGAAGGGCATCATCCTCAATCATGACGACTCAGGTCCTCTTTTAGCCATTGAAAGAAACCAAGCCACAGTTGAGGATATCGCAAACTTTGCAAGACAGTTTGAGGGCACACACATCACCGATTATTTCATCGCAATAAACGCAAACTGTGCAAGCTATCCCTCGAATGTCTGGACTGACCACCTCGATAATTATCACAAAACCGTCGAAAACGGTACATACGAGCTTTATCCGGAGGGAAGCGAGGCGCGTAATATGCTGAACGGCGCTCACTATATGTATGAGGAGCTCTGCGCAGATTATATCGGCATATGGCACGATGAATTCAAAAAGATTGGAATAAATCCGTGGCTTTCCGTCCGAATGAACGACGTTCACGATATGTCAGCCTCAATTGCAGGTACATATGATGACATTACGGGAATATCGCCATTCCTTTCCGACTTCTTCTGGAATCATCCGGAATATTACCGCGTAAAGCATCATCCGGGCTTCGGTTACAGATACATGGATTATAACCCCGATTACGGCTATGAAGCAGTTCGGGAGCATTATCTTCTCCTCATAAACGAGGCACTCAGCCGTTACGATACAACGGGTCTTGAGCTCGACTTCCAGCGTGAATGTCGTCTCTTCAGCATCGGCGGCGAATATAAGGGACTCGATCAGCTAAACGTGTTTATGCGCCAGGTTGACGACATTGTTGCAATCTATGAGGAAAAATACGGTCACGAGATCAAAATTGCGGCGCGTGTTCCTGTTGATCCCGTCATCTGCGCAGATTTCGGTCTTGACCCTATAACATGGATTTCCGAGGGCATTCTCGATATGATCATTCCTGCATCACGCTGGGACAACAACGCAACCGATATCCCCGTCGGACTTTGGGCATCTATCGCTCACCCTTACGGTTGTGAGGTTGCAATGAACATCGAATACGCAAATTTTGCACCGTATTTTGGCGGTAAAAAGGGTTCATACGATATTCAATCTCTTGCCGGAATATGCTCATATGCTTTCTCGCAGGGAGCAGATAAGGTATATTTCTATAACTATTTCGGCTCTCCCGGCGGTTCCACATTCTTTGATATGAAAGAAGAGGAAAAAATCACCAGCGATGAGGTTTATTACGGCATAAGTCCCGCTGTCTTCTCTTCGGGCTATTGGAACGCGCTCACATCTCTCGGCTCACCCGATAAGCTCCTGACCTTCAACCGCAAACACATTCTCACCGGTGATGACACCACACAAATCTGGAAGTATCAATTTGCCCAACTGCCCGTAACCGTAAAGTCAGACGGTACACCTGTACAGCTTCGTATTCCCGTCGGTGACGTTACAGCGGATTCAAAGCTTTTCGTGAAGTTCTCAACCAGCGAAAGCTCCATTGCCGATGACACGGTTGTTACGAGTTATCCATCGGTTCTGCTTAATTCCGAGCCTTGTACCTTTGTCGGATTTGATGATTACTGTGATGGCGGCTTTACCGATCACGGCGTTATGACCTACGAGGTTCCTGCCGCAGCTCACGAAGAAGGCTATGCGGTGGTCGAAATCGCAGCAACTGACAGCATATATTCATTCACTGTTCAGTATGCGGAAATTTACGTTCAGGCACACGATTGATGAATCGTTTCCCTGTGTTACATTATTTTATTGTATATTAAAATTTTATGTTTTAATATAATTCGTTTTCTTTTTCTATTTTCTTCCACACCTTCGATTGTGCTTCGGCGTAGTCGAGGGTGCTTTTTGTCGCCTGCAACTTTGAAGGGAAGGTGTATTTCATGGATTTTAAGTTAAATATTGCAAATAATCTCACCCTGAGTGCAGTCACTTTAGTTCATGAGAAAAAGACAGCAGAAATCATACCAAAATATGACAATTATATGACGTTCGAAGTATTGACAATATAGGTTTTTTCTGATAAAATATAATTGGTATAGTTGTTAGTACCACATTATTCAATTCCAAAATTTTATAATCTGGAGGAAACCACTATGAAGAAAAGACGGCTTTTATCATTGCTGCTTGCGATAACTCTTATATCGTCAAGTATGCCGATAACAGCAATTGCGTCTCCGACCGCGACGGAGAACGCTGAAAGCGCAGCAACAATTGTCGAGTCTGACGGATGGCTCGCTAACGGTGCTGCTGCGAAAGCTGCCACTGATGCAGATGCAGACGGTGACGGCAAGTATATCCACGTGAGTGCAGACACTGTGCTCCCGGGTATTGTTTATTCAAACCCGAATGTCACTCTAAAAGCAGGCAAAACGTATAAGTTCGTTGTGTCTATGCGCTCAACTCCCATTTTGAATCCTAATGCCGCAAGTGAAGCAAATAAGTACGTCAATTTGCGTGTCCGACTCACCGGCCTTTGGGATAAGCTTTTACCGCAGATAAAGGATCATGGCGCTTTTGAATCTTTGGTTGCGTCTGAAACACTCAGCGCAGGTACATTCACAATTAAAGACACCTGGACAGAGCAGTTTGTCGTATTCAAGGTTGGTTCGAGCGATATCACTCTTGCAAGCCCCGGTATCAATTTCCGCGGTGGCGGCAGTGAGGACGATGCCGCTGCATTTGATATCGACGCAATGGCTATTTATGAGGTTGAAAAATCTGCTGACAGCGGAAATTATCTTTTAGTTAATAATAACAACCTTGTTGAGGATTATCTTGACATAAGCCGTTGGGGAACCAATTCAAATATCGGTTCTGCAAGCTCCTATGCCGAGTTGATCGATTCGGAGGATTACTACTCCGCTGCAGCAGGAACAGAGAACACTGTCATAACTGCTCTCGATCAGACTTCCAAGCTTGCTTCAGGTACATATACCCTCACCGGTGACTTCCGTGTCGGCGGCGGTGTTACAATTGAAGAATTGTTAGCTGCATATTCTGACAAGAATGTAACCTTGGAGCTTAATGCGGCTATCGGCACTGCGAAAGCTGATACTGTCAAGATTACTCCGTTTGAGTTTAAAACCGTTTCGTTTAACTTTGATCTTCCTGCTGGCGGAAGTCTCGCTGATCTTGCAATAACACTCGACGGTGTACGTCCGCTCGATTTTAAGAACCTTGAGCTCGTTTACGCTCCTTACACAGTAAACGAGAACTGGGCTGGCGATAACGATACAGGCGCACGTTATATCGGTTCCGAATCGTACACTATTATTGCAGCAGCTGATTCAACCGCGATAGGCTCTGCAGATGCTTATTCCGTCGGCGGTCAGACACTTCCTGCGGGTAACTATAAGCTTACATTCTCCGTGCGTAACGATCCCGAGAATGCAAGTGATGCTAATGCTATGGCACTTCGTTTCGGCGGATATGTTGAATCCTGCGGACAAGTACTTAAAGTTGGTGACAGATATCCATGGGGCAACACTGCCGCTGAAAAGCTTTTCACCGTAAATTCCGTAAAGGCTAACGGCACTGCTTACACCGGTGCTGCTGATCCAACACTTACATCTGACTGGGTAACATATGAAGCTGACATCACATCTTATGTTGCAGCCCCCTTCAAGCTTATCATCAGCGGCGCAAAATCGCCCATCAACATCAAGGATTGGTCTATCGAGGGCTATAACAGCGAGTACACCTTCAGTGGTGTTACCAATACAGATTATAAGCAGATCGCAGGTGCGGCAACCGAAATCGCGCCTTACTATACCACTGCCGAAACCGGCGCGACAGCTCTCGTATATGTTGGCGATGATACAACCGAGTACACTGCAGGCTCATATACCATCACTGCAAGTGTACGTCCCTCTGCAAGCACAACTCTCACAGCAGACATAAAGGGAACAACTGCATCCGCAGACCTTACTGCTGACACATGGCAGACAGTCACCTTTAAGCTTGAAATGCGTGAAAAGTTCACGATGAGCGATATCACAATCGAGCTTGGCGGTGCAGAGATTGACTTCACCGAAATCGAGTTTGCAGGCGTTCAGCATGCAGTAAGCACAGACTGGATGACCGGTGACGGCAAGCAGGTCATATATCTTGAGGAAAAAGAAGATTATACCTGTCTTACTCCTATCGCTGAATTTACCGAAGCGCAGGGGAACGTTTATACTTCCTTCTTCAAGCTTCTGAATCTCCCAACAGGTTCTTACAAGATCAGCTTCAAGGCTCGTCTTGACGCGTCAACTCCTTACAGCGGAAACTATATTTTCGCAGGTATTGGCGGCGTTTATTCCGGTAACACCATATTCAATGCGGCAAATCAAACCGGTAACAGCGGCAACTTCACTGTGGTTTCATCCGCTATCGACGGAGCTATGGTAACTGCCAGAAAACAGTTCGTCGCTCTCACCGAAGAGTGGGTAACCTTTGAATCCGAAATTACCAACTCTGCTGCGGCTGATCTTTATCTTGGTGTTTTCAAGGATCCTGACACAGGCGTTGCGCTTGCAAACATCAAAGATCTTACAATTACGGAAACCACAACAAACACACCTGTTGATTTTGCATTTAATTCCTATGCAAACAGTAGCAGTGGTCTCTCCGGCGGTTATGCATATGAGCCCGTTTCACATTATACCACCGCCGGTACAGGCTCCGGACAGCTCGTATACGTTGGAGCAGAGAAGAACTTCGAGGCAGGTCTTTACACATTCGAGGCAATGGTTAAGTCCTCCGAGGCCTCCACACCTCTTGCGCTCTCTGTTGCGAACACAGACATTCTTGTAACAAACACGATCACAAATCAGTGGCAGAAGGTCACATTCGAAATTGATGCACGCACCGACTTTGATATGAACGACATCGTGCTCGATTTTGCAGGCGATCTCTATTTCACTGAATTTACCATGGACGGTCATGCTTATAAGTTTAACGACGCATGGATCGGCAATAACGGGGACAGACCTGTTTTCGTTGAGGTTACAGAGGATTATCTGATTCTCGACGTTAACCCCGAGAATATGCCCGTTGACATTCTCAATCCAGATGGCAGCGTTAAATTTGCAGGCTCTTACCGTTATGACGTTGTAAACCTCCCGGCAGGCTCTTACACCGTTTCATTCAAGGCTCGTCTTGATGCTTCAGCTGAAACTCAAAACAGCTTACAAGTCGGTCTTGGCGGTCTTAACAATGTCGAATCGGCGTGGTCACTTTACAATCGTGACAAGTATGCAGGCGATGCAACCATCGACTATGCGAAGATTGACGGGGTTGATAATACAAACGTTCAGTTCGCAACTCTCACCAAGGATTGGCAGAGCTTTGAAGTAAGCTTCACTTCAACAAGTGACTATATCCTCAAGCTGATGGCAGAAAACAGAAACAGCGCCATGAATATCATGGACTTCACTGTAATCGACAATGCAACCGGCGCAGAGGTTATGGGATGCCGTTTTGATATATCAGCAGACACTTCTTACGGCGGCAAGGCAGGTACAAGCTATGAACCTGTACCTTACTATACCACAAAGGGAACTGATGCAACTGCAATCGAACCCATCGTTGGCAAGGAGTGCGAGCCCGGTCTTTACACGATCACCGGTAAATTCTCGGCGCCTGCCGGAACAACTCTCAGCGCAACTGTAAATGGTGAGGCTTATGCTTCCGTTGAGCTCACCGAGTCTCTTGCTGATTACGTTCTCGAAATTGATGCGCGTGAGCCCTTTGATATGGCTGACATCGAGCTTGCATTCAGCGGCGAATATCTCAACTTCACAGACATTAATATTAAGGAAGAAGTTTACACAACTCTCGGAACATGGGAGGGCGAAAACGGCGAAATCATCGTTAAGGTTGAGGGTCACGATGAATATAAGACCATCATCCCCACTGCCGGCAGCGATCTTTCTGCTAATGAAGGCTACTGCGTTCAGTACAAAATTGCTGACTTACCTGCAGGAACATATAAGTTCACAGGCGAGCTTCGCTATTCGGAAACCGATTCCACCAATCTCAAAACCGGCTTCTATGCAGGTATCGGCGGTTGGTATTCGAGCAATGGTCTCTTCTGTCCTGTCAACGCCAATAAGGGTACAGCTCTCAAGGTAAACTATGCAACTCTCGACGGAGTGGCTGTTGACCACCAGTTCCCGATTCTCTCGAAGAATTGGCAGGTTTACGAGAGCGAGTTTACCATCGAAAAGAGCTCTGAGCTTAATATAGCTCTCTATCGTTACGGAGGGGTTGAATATGCTGCGGCTGATTTCAAGCCTTTCAAGATCGTTAACGTTGAAACCGGCGATGAAGTTGATTATACTTTCACTCCTGTTGGCGGAAGCGGTACAATTTACTCGTATGGCGACTATTACACAACTGCAGGCAGCGGAACCGGTTCGATCTCTCCTGCAATCGGTTCTGATTCGGATTACGCTCTCTCTGCAGGCGTATACCACATCAAGGGTAAGTTCCGTCCGAACGACACCGAGGCAGAATTGTCTGCATATATAAATGATGTGGCTCTCCAGACACTCTCCGGCACTTCCGAGATTACACTTTCGGGCAATGATTGGCGCGAGGTAACATTCGTTATTTCAACCCGTGTTGAGCTGAATACAACCGATATCCGCCTTATGTTCAATAATGACATCGACTTCCTTGGTGACATTGAAATCGAGCTTATCGAAAGATATGTTGACCTGAGCACCGTTAATATCGGAACAATTATGACTCTCCTCATCCTCAAGAAGGAGGAAAGCGAGGCTTACGATCCCGCAAATCCGTTCTCTCTTGCAATCTCGCGCGGCGGCGCTAAGTACTGGGAAAACAACGGTCAAACCATTACATTTGTCAAAGCAGATGACGGTAACTTCATCAGAGTAAGCGACATAAAGAAGAACACAGACAGCCTTGTTTACAGACCGGGTGTCACCCTTAAGCCGGGCTTGTACATTCTTTCTGTTGAGATGCGTACTTCCAACCCCGGCGAAAAGACCAAACTGCGTCTCACCACCGGCGGCGACATTTACAGTGAAGCACTCAACAATGAATGGACCAAGGTGGAATTCATGTTTGAGGTTGAGAAGAAGCAGGATCTCTTCATTAAGATCTTCGGCGGCCCGATGGCGAAGTTTGTTCAGGATTTCGATATCAGAAACCTCAGCATTATCAACACAGATGATATTGAAGGCGGCTTCAATCTCTATCAGGCAGGCGACTTCGAAACCGAGGGCGTATATGGCTGGGCTCCCGGCTATGGCGCAGGCTACGGTAAAGTCAAGTGGATGCAGGAAGAAGACGGTAACGGCTTCCTCAGAGTCTACGACCGTCCCGTCGGACACGCTCCGGTCAACGCATATCTTGGTTTCAAAGCAGTTATCGGTGCAACATACAACATCTCGTATGACATCCGTGCATCTCAAGAGGGTGACGTATTCACCGTTCGTTCGTACATGAACAATGTCGGACTTACAGTTGCAAATGCTAATCCGAACAGCCCAATTGAGTTTGATATCACCCATGAATGGCTGCACGTTGAAAGCACATTCGTTGCGACCGAGTCCGGTCCTCTCACTCTTGAAATCAAGGGCGGACAGAGCACCGACAGCCCTGACGAAAGTGACTTTGACTTCGATAACATTACAATTATAAAGTCAGGCGGAGCAACCGAGGACGACCTCTATCCTGCAGGAACATTTGACGATAAGGTAACTGCAACTGCACTCTGGAAACCCGGTTACGGCTCTATGAAGTTCACATGGAACGAAGAGAACGGTGACGGCTACATCACAGTAAGCGGCCGTGACGTCAACCATTTTCCTGCAAGACTCACAGGTCCTTTTGCAGCTGAAGCGGGAAGAACATACACTATTTCGTATGATATCCGTGCAACAAATGAAGGCGAAGAATTCACGGTCCGCGCGTATGTAAACAATACCGCACTTAAGGTTGACAATCCATCCAATGCAAACGGCAACGAATTCATAATCAATCATGAATGGCGTCATGTTGAAACCACATACGTTGCAAGCGCAGACGGAGGATTCCTGCTTGATATCAAGGGCGGTCAAACGCCTGAGGACAACAAGGACTTTGACCTTAATAACGTCAAGATCTCTGTTAATTGAACCGATAATGTATAACAAGGAGAAACACGTATGAGAATAAATAAAATTCTTTCTGCTGTTCTCGCACTGGTAATGGTGGTTTCCATCATTCCGGTGCTTGGAACGGGCGTTACAGCTGCCATCGACGATGATTGGCAGGGACCGCTTTCCATTAAAAACACCCTGACAAACGAAGATAAGAAAACCAACAAGCTCCCTATGTCAAGCTTTGACGTTGAAGACTCTCTTGTAAACTGGGATACCAGCGGACAGCTCCTCAGATGGATGGAGGACGCTAACGGCGGTTATCTTGAGGCTTCACGCATCAACTTAAACTATCTCGGCTTCAGATACGCCCCTGTATTTGCGGTTATGCCCGGTATATATAAGTTCACCGGTTATTTCCGCACGGCAAACGAGGGTGAGATTGGTTGTCTTCGTGTACATTTCGTGCAGTTTAACCCCGATGATCCCACCATAACTGAAACGGTAAAGACTGCAAGAGTTTACATTGAAAACGATTGGACTTATGTTGAGTGCTATGTTGAGCTCACAGGTGAACTCCAGCACATCCTTGTAAACGGCGGCGGATATGCCTGGTATATCCAGGACTACTGCATGGACCAGTTTACATTCACCAAGGTTGATTCAATTCCTGAGGGTGCAAAGAGCGAATTCGGCACTCCCAACACCGACATAGAAGCAAAGGAATCAATGGCTGCAAACTTCTATGTTCTCCCTTATGATGCGAAGGAAGAAGCAAAGAAGTACAATGACGTTAAAGGACTCATCATCAACGCAGACGACTGTGCGCCTCTTTTCTTCGGAAGAAAAGGTTCATCCCTCACGTATGAGGATATTGTAAATTATGCAAAGAACTATGAGGGAACACACGTCACGGATTTCTTCATTAACGTAAACGCATCGTGCGGCTCAACATTCCCGTCCCAAACGATGAGCAACCGTCTTGACAAGTATTACGAGATGAAAGAAAATAATCAATATGACACCCTTTATGAGGAGCTCAAATACACCGTTGACGGAATGTATCAGATTTACGATGTCCTCGACACCGACTATATTGGCATTTGGCATGAAACCTTCCGTGAGATCGGAATCAATCCGTGGCTTTCATTCCGTATGAACGACTGCCATGACTTCAGCACAACATTCCAGGGCATATACAGTGACCCCACCGGAAAGAACCCGATTCTGAACGAGTTTTACTATGACCATCCCGAATACTACCGCGTACAGCATCATGACTATGCAGGATACATGGACCAGCTTCCGAACTATAAGTTCCCGGAGGTTCGCAAATACTATCTTAAGTATATCAATGAGGCTCTCAGCTGCTATGATACACACGGTATCGAGCTTGACTTCCAGCGTGAATGCCGTCTCTTTGGTATAGGCGATGAATATCTCGGTATAGATATACTTAATCAGTTTATTCGTGATGTTTACGATATTGTTGAAATTTATGAGGAAAAGTACGGACACGATATCAGAATTGCAGCACGTGTTCCGTCCGATCCCATGACCTGCTATGAGTTTGGTCTTGATCCCACAACATGGATCGTCGAGGAGCGCATTGATATGATCATCCCGTGCTCGCGTTTTGAGAACAACGACGGTGATATTCCCGTTAAGCTTTGGACATCTATTGCGCATCCCCATAACTGTGAGGTTGTAATGGGTATCGAGTATAATGCTAACAAGGCATATCCGGCAGGCGAGTCCGTAAGCCATAACATCCAAACTCTTGCAGGACTTTGCTCCAAGGCATATATGCAAGGCGCAGACAAGGTTTACTTCTTTAACTATTTTATGTCGTCAGACAACCTCGGACTGTATAATCTCTCCGATGAAGAAAAGATCGTTACAGATGAGCTCACATATAGTCCTCATGACGGCGGCATAGGTTACTTCAACGCTCTGACTTCTCTCGGTTCACCCTCAAAGCTGCTTACATTTAACCGCAGATTCCTTATCTCGTATAACGACACAATGCAGATCTGGAAAACATCCTATAATAACCAGGTTCCGAGAACAATATACGCAAAAAGAGAGCATCAGGTATTCCGTATTCCGATAGGCGAGGTTCTTGAGGGACAGAAGGTGTACGTTATGTTCTCAACCGATAATCCTGATGTTGCAGATCCAACTAAGGTTGATGAATTCCCTGAGGTCTTTGTAAACTCAGCAGAATGTAAGTTTGTTAAGATGGATTATCCGGAGCTCGCATGGACACAGAACAAGGTACTCGCTTATGAGATTCCCGCTGAGGTTCACAACAATGGCTATATGGTGATCGAAATTGCTTCTCCGAAATACGATTTCAAGATTGACTATATGGAAATTTACGTTCAGGCACACGACTAATAAGTAAAATAGCCGAAGCGCCTCACGGGAAACTGTGGGGCGTGCCTTCTATATGAGGTGAACTTACAATGGGTAATAAAGGTATAATTTATAATCAGGATGGCGACAGCTTGCTTTTTGTCGTCGGCAAGGACGGATGCACTTTAACCGCGCAGGAAATGGAAAACTATGCAAGTCAGTTCAAGGGCTCGCACATGACAGACATCATGCTTTGCCTTGGCGGCATCTGCTCAACATTCCCGTCAAAGACACGGACAAGTCTTCTCGATAAGTACCATCAAAAGCTTGAGAACGGCATCGAGGTTGATTACGCTAATGATCCGACGCTTGCTGCAGTACATCATATATATGAAGTACTCGGAATCGACCATATCGAGGTTGAAATCAGAACATTCCGCGAGATCGGGATCAATCCTTGGATTTCATTCCGCATGAACGATTTCCATGATCTTAACCTGAGAACATCGCCTATTCTTTCGAATTTCTTCCATGAGCATCCGGAGGTAAGGCGTGTCAAATATCATCCGGAGTTTCACTTTAACAATAGCGACTTCGCGATGGACTACGCCAATCCACAGGTGCGTGAGTATATGCTCGCTTTCATTGAGGAGTCGTTGGATCGTTACGATGCGTACGGAGTTGAGCTTGACTATACACGTGAGAGCGAGGTTTTCGCAAACGGTATCGAGTATGAAGGCCTTGATATAATGACACAGTTTATACGCGACGTTTATACCCTCTGCGGCAAATATGGCGAGAAATACGGACATAAGGTTAAGCTTGCGATTCGAATCGCCCCCGGCGTTGAGCAGAACTATGAGTTCGGTCTTGACGTGATGGAGTGGATTCAGGAGGGGATGATCGACCTTGTTACGATCTCCGGCCGCTTTGAGTCGAACGACAATGATATGCCGATAAGACTCTGGAAAACGCTCCTCAAACCGTATAATGTTGAGCTTGCTGCAGGTATTGAAGTGGCAGGCATCCAGCCGGGGTACGAAATTGCACGCTTCGGTCACACCATCGAAACCTTCGCCGCCTGTGCGGCAGGTGCATATTCGCAGGGAGCAGACAAGATATACTTCTATAATTATTTCCAGGATTTTCAAGCTAAACCCATTGATTTAAATGAACAGCTTGATGCTTACGGAAACGGAGGGAAGGGCGTCGTTTACAGTACCCTCGGCGATTTTGAGAAGTCGCTTCAGCTTAACAGACGTCATATCTTGTCGATAAATGACAAACAACCGGCGTGGAGACGCAACCGAATCACAGGTTCACAGCTTCCGTGGACAACCGATCACGGCGGCTCATTCAAGATCACCGTTGGTGAAATTCCCGAGGGCGCACGAATGATAATACGAGTTGGATTTGAAGACACTGAAAAAGCAATTAAAAATCCGCCAAGAGTATTTGTGAACTCCGAGAAATGTACATACATCGGAACAGAGAAGCATGGAAAGCTTCCCGATAAAATCTTGCTGTGTTATGATGTTCCAAAATCGGCACATAAATACAATGTTCATGCATATGTTGCCGTTAATGAACTGACCACCGTTAACTACCTCGAAGCATTTATTAAAAACCAGAAGTAAGCATTATATAAGGAGAATTACCATGAATAAAGGTATCATTTATAATCAGGATGCTGATAGCCTTCTTTACGGCGTTGGAAAAAACGGCTGTACATTAACAGTCGAGCAAATGGAAAACTATGCAAGTCAGTTCAAGGGCTCGCATATGACCGATATCATGCTGTGTCTCAATAACAGCTGTTCAACATTCCCGTCGAAAACACGCACAAGTCTTGTTGATAAGTATCATCAGAAGATTGAAAACGGCATCGAGGTTGATTATACATGCGTCGAATCCGTGGCGGCAGCTCATCACATATATGAAGTGCTCGGAATTGACCATATCGAAGTTGAGATAAGAACCTTCCGTGAGATTGGAATCAATCCGTGGATATCCTTCCGTATGAACGATTTTCACGATTTTCATCTTCCGGCTTCACCGATACTCCCCGATTTCTTCCATGAGCATCCTGATGTGAGACGTGTCAAATATCATCCGGAGTTCATAACGAACAACGGTGACCTCAATATGGACTACACCAAAAAGCTTGTCCGCGATCATATGCTTTCATTCATCGAGGAGTCGCTCGACAGGTACGATGCGTACGGCGTGGAGCTTGACTACACACGTGAAATCGAAGTCTTTGCAAACGGATATGAGTATGATGGCATTGAGATAATGAATCAGTTCGTCCGTGATGTTTACGCACTGTGCGGAAAATACGCCGAAAAGTACGGTCACAAATTAAAGCTTGCAGTCCGTGTTGCACCCGGTGTTGAACAGAATATGGATTTCGGACTCAACGTAATGCAGTGGGTTCAGGAGGGAATGATCGATCTCGTTACGATCGCAGGACGCTTCGAATCCAACGATAACGATATGCCGATCAAGCTCTGGAAAACACTCCTCACGCCGTATAACGTAGAGCTCGCGGCAGGCATTGAAATGAACATCCGTCCATATGTGGCGCACAAACCGTTCGGTCCCACGCTTGACACATTCGCAGCTTGTGCTGCTAACGCATATTCACAGGGCGCTGACAGAATTTACTTCTATAATTATTTCCATCCGTTCCAGGCAGAGCACATAAAAGCTGACGATTCTGTTTCTGAATCCACTCCAAACTTCCACAAGGGAAATGTTTACAGCTTACTCGGCGACTTTGAGAAGACACTCAAGCTCGACCGCCGCCACATCTGGTCAATAACCGACAATCAGCCGCACTGGAAGAGAAACCGTATAGTCGGTTCACAGCTTCCTGTAACGCTCACGCGCAGTGTCGCGTTTAAAATTACCGTCGGCGATATTCCCGAGGGCGCAAAGGTCAGCGTTCATATGGGATATGGCGATGTTGAAAAAGCAAAAGCAAATCCGCCGAGAATCTTTGTGAATTCCGAGGAATGTACATACACAGGCACTGAGGAAAACCACAGAACTGCAGCAGGAACCGTATGCTGCTATGATGTTCCGGTAACGGCACACAAGTCTAACATTTTCGTGTTTATCATCGTTAATGAGGAGACTACTGTTGATTACATCGAGGCATATATCAAAGCACCGACGGAATAATTATTTTATTGTATATTAAAATTTTATATTTTAATATAATTCGTTTCTTCTTCTATTTTCTTCCTCGCCTCCGATTGCGTTTTATGCGTGGTCGGAGGCATTTTTTATGGCATGAAGAATATATTTTTTCAAAAGTACGTGTATCGGACATAAAACCCCGAAAAGATGTCCTTTGGGAGAATTGACTGATTTACAGCAGTGTGATATAATTATTATGGTGACTTTAATATAAAATTTCAGTATCACCAAAAAATACTTTATGGAGGCAAAACATGAAGAACAGACGCATTCTTTCAATGCTGTTAACGCTTGCAATGGTACTTACATTCCTGCCGGTAACAGCGTCTGCGGCAACATCTGACGACGTTATCGCAGGAACAGACCTTCGTGAGGGCGATGACGGCTCTTACGTTCGCATCTACGACAGAACCAGTGGTGCATGGATTCACTGTGTTGATGAATCAAATGAGCTTACCACCGGTACAACCTATGAGCTCGGATTCTGGGCACGCAGCGATTCCTATATCAATGCACCCGATCCCCTTGCTCACACTCGCGTAAGAGTTTGTTGCCCGTCAAGCTGGAGCGCAAGCGATCGCATTTTTAACCCCGCGCAGCTGACAGACGAGTGGACATTCTTCAGCAAACAGTTTACTTCAACTTACACCGGCGCAGTTGATGTCCTGTTCTGTGCATCCGGCGCAGGCAACTCTGTCGGTGCGATCGACATCGACGGAATTTACGTAAAGGAAGTTGTTGACGGTGTTGCAACCGGCGATAACCTCATAACCAATGACGGTCTTTACAACGGTACAGCAGGCTGGAAGCGTAACACCAACAACTCCGGCAGCGCATCGTTTAAGGTTGAAACAGCCGAGGCGTTTTACACTGCGGTTGTATCCGAGGGCGAAACAGGCGCAAACATTGCTTCCTGTCAGTCAACCCAGCTTCTCACAAGAGGCGTTTACAATATAACCGGTGATTTCCGTCTCGGTGATGTTGACTACAATAAGATAACCGTAGAGGGTGACGACGTTGTAACAGCTAACGACAATGTTGCAGCTCTTACCGCTTCTTTGGGTGGTGTAACATCTTCTGAAGCCTATGACCTCACAAACGAATGGACTGAAGCTTCGTTCACGGTTGTTGTTGCAAACACTTGCAATGCAAGCGACATTGAGTTTGTTCTCACCGACGAGCTTCACGGCGACACAATGGCATTCGATTTCAAGAATATCGAGATCGACGCTGCCGAGGGTTACACTCTTGACTACGAAACCAACAACGGTACCCCCGTAGCAATCGTTGATGAAGTTCTCGACGCGGCAAACGGTACAATCGGCGCGGCAGAGAGCAACGAGTACATCAATATTTCCAATTGCTTTATCAATAGCTCGAGAGCTACATACACCGATCCCGGCACAGCAACTCTCGAAGCAGGCAAGGAATACACATTCAGCGTATGGCTCAGAAAGAACCACACTGTTGGTGACGATGCACAGGCAACTGCACGTATCACTATTAACGATACGGAGCTCAGAGGAGATCCTAGCAGATTCCCGCTCAACGAGGAATGGACTAAGTATACCAAAACTTTCACTCCAACCAGCGCAGGTGCAATTACAATTCAGTTCTGGCGTTTCTGGAATGCTCAGGACATTGCTCCGTATGACGTTGACGGAATTTCCATAATCGATGAAAACGGCAACGAGCTTGTCACCGATTATGTGAACCTTAACAATTGGAGCACTAACGGATATGCAACTCCTCTTCGCGTCACATCGCAGTCTGAAACCGAATATTACCATGCAGAAGCAGCCGAGATCAATGCGGTATCGGGCACACTTACTCCCGGTAGCTACATTGTAAGCGGTGATTTCCGAATCGGCGCATTCGATTATGGTAAGGTTTCCTATATGGATAATGGTTGCGATGCAACTGCGTTCAATCAGGAAGCAACACTCTCCGTCAGCGCAAACGGCACAGCCCTCAAGACTGTTGACGGTGCAACCGCTGTTGATCTTTACACATATAAGTGGACAAACGCAACATTCACTCTTGATGTCGGAACCGAGCTTGACCTCACAGATATCAAGTATGCAGTAACCGGCGCAGATTCTCTTGATTTCAAGAATATTAATATTGAAATCGACAATTCAGCAGTAGAGGCAGACAAGGCAGCAGCGGCAGAGGTTGACGCACTTATCGAAGCAATCGCTGACGTAACTCTCGAATCCGGCGACGCAATCATCGCAGCTGAAGAAGCTTATGCAGCACTCACCGATGCACAGAAGACATACGTTGCAAACCTTGCAACCCTCGAAGCTGCAAGAGAAGCATATGATGCACTTGTTGAAGCAGCAGAAAAAGCTGAAGCAGATGCGGCAGCGGCACAGATTGTTATTGACGCAATCGACGCAATCGCTGACGTAACTCTCGAAGACGAGGAAGCAATCATCGCGGCTGAAGCAGCTTATGCTGACCTCACTGATGACCAGAAGGCGCTCGTTACCAACTACGAGACACTCACCGCAGCAAGAGAAGCATACGACGCACTCGTTGTAATTGCTAACTCCGTTGCACAGATTGGCGACGAATACTACGCAACTCTCGCAGACGCACTTGCAGCTGACGGTGATGTTACACTTCTCAAGAATGTTGAGGAAGAAGTAACCGTTGCAAAGGTAGTTACCATCATCAAGAACGGCTTCACAGCAAATGTTGTTGCAGCTGACGGCTACGAAGTAATAGAGTCTGACGAAGCATACAACGTATACACAGCAATCGCTACGAAGTTCGACATCGCCGGCGTTACCATGACTCTCGGCTCAAGCCTCTCTCTCGACTTCGCAGTTAACACCGCTCTCCTCACAGGTACAGACAACTACGTACAGATGACTATCGTCTATGCAGATGG
>CAYSFT010000009.1:0-61203 GCA_964430755.1 uncultured Lachnospiraceae bacterium
CTGTGAGGTTACGGTTTGCAAGGTTTGCTGTGTCGTAGTCGAACTCAGCCTGTGCTGCTGCACCGTAGTTGAGCATATCAACGTAAACTGCACGAAGCTTCTTGTTGCTTGCTGCGCTGCCGTTGAGCATACGTACTGCATAGGTTTCGATACTGTCGCTCTTTGCGTTGGAGATTACCTGACCGTTTGCGTTATATACCACTGCGGTTACAACGTCGTTCATCTGTTTTGCAGCCATACCGGTGAACTTAGCGGTATATACCTTGCCGCTGTATACTGTCCATTCGGACTGAGGTACGATCTTCGTTTCAGATTCTCTGCCGTCTGCATAGACGATAGTCATCTGTACGTAGTTGTCTGTACCTGTGAGAAGAGCGGTATTAACTGCGAAGTCGAGAGAGAGGCTTGAGCCGAGAGTCATGGTAACGCCGGCGATGTCGAACTTCGTAGCGATTGCTGTGTATACGTTGTATGCGGTTTCGGTTTCGATAACCTCGTAGCCGTCAGCTGCAACAACATTTGCTGTGAAGCCGTTCTTGATGATGGATACTACCTTTGCTACTGCAACTTCTTCCTCAATGTTTGCGAGAAGTGTGATGTCGCCGTCAGCCGCGAGTGCTTCTGCGAGAGTTGCGTAATAGGTGTCCCCAATCTTTGCAACTGCGTTTGCGATTGCAACGAGTGCGTCATATGCTGCTCTTGCTGCGGTGAGAGTCTCGTAGTTTGTAACGAGTGCCTGCTGTGCTTCGGTGAGGTCAGCGTATGCTGCTTCAGCTGCGATGATTGCAGCTTCGGACTCGAGAGTTACCTCGCCGATTGCTTCGATTGCTGCGATAACAGTCTGTGCCGCCGCCGCATCTGCTTCTGCCTTTTCTGCTGCTGCAACGAGTGCGTCATATGCGTCTCTTGCTGCGGTAAGAGTTGCGTAGTTTGTAACGAGTGCCTTCTGTGCATCAGTAAGGTCAGCGTATGCCGCTTCTGCTGCGATGATTGCAGCTTCGGACTCGAGAGTTACCTCGCCGATTGCGTCGATTGCCGCGATAACTGTGTCTGCTGCTGCCTTGTCTGCCGCTGCCTGTTCAGCATCTGCAACGAGTGCGTTATATGCATCTCTTGCTGCGGTGAGGGTTTCATAGTTAGTAACAAACGCCTGCTGTGCTTCGGTGAGTGCTGCATATGCTTCCTCTGCTGCAACGATTGCTTCCTCGGAGTCGAGTGTTACCTCACCGATCGCATCGATTGCCGCGATAACTGCGTCTGCTGCGATCTGATCCGGATCTATCGGCTCGACGTAAGCAGCAACGGCGATATCTTTAATATCAAGAACAGCCGCGCCTGCGTCAAGTGCAAATCCAATATCATTGAGGGATGCATCCTCTGCAACCTCAACAACAAACTCTGCATCGGTCCACGAGGTCGTGAGAGCGGAAGTTCCGATCGCCTCACCGTTTGCATAAGCGGTAAGAGCTGCAGTGCCATTTGCAGTAAAGTCATATGCGCCGAGTTTGAAGCTTCCCGAAACGATATACTTTCCTGCTGTAAGCACGGCATCATCGGTTGAATAAACCTTTGTATCAGCCGCACTCCTTGCATCAGCACGAGCGAATGAGCCGGATTCAACGACACTGTGTATCTGTTTGCCGGGATCAACTGAGTTCCATGTTACCGTCCACGCATTTTCAGTTGCGTGCCAGCTCGAAACGATATCCGCTGTTACTATCTCTGTGCCGTCGCTGTTTACAACCGAGAAATTGTCAATATCAAACGGCAGGTAGGTTTCATTCACGGCAGTACGTATGAAGGCGATTACAATATGCTTCTGATTTGAGGTGAGCGTAACGGGAATGCTGTATTCTTCCCACTCATCAGTTAAAGTAACCGAGCCGAGTGATGTTCCGTACCATCCGTATACCTTAAGACCACAGCTTGAAACGTCACTTGTCGCAATACTTCTTGCCTTAAAGGAAATTGTGTACGTATCTGCAGGCATTTTGGGATTTTCAGCACTTTCGCCATCCTCACGGTAGGTTATGCCGCTTGCCGTTACATCCGTTGTTGCAGCGATATGGAGATACTCTTCGTCATCCGAATCACTTAATGAAACAGCAGGCACACCGTCAATCTCCCAATCAGTGTTGTAAAGATTAACTATATTTGCTCTGACATTCTTGATATCAAGAACCGTTTCGCCTGCGTCAAGCGCAAATCCGATGTCTGCAAGCGAGGTTGCTTCGTTGAGAGCGAATTCAAACTGTGTATCTGTCCACTCCGTAGTAAGATCAGCGTTTGCAATTTCGGCACCGTCTATCAATACACTTACAGCACCTTTACCGCCTACGGTACAGTCATATTCCGCAAGGCGGAAGCTTCCCGATACGGTGTAGCGGCCTGCCGCAAGAATAGTGCTGTCAGTCGAATAAATTGCTGTGTCATCTGCAAGACGGGCATCTGCACGTGTGAATGCCTCGTATGCAACCATTGTCTGGTCACCTGCATTCCAGCTTACGCTTCCGGAGCTGCCGGTTTCATGCCAGTTCGAGATGATGTTTTCAGTTATAACCTCCTCGCCTGTGCTGTTATTGACAAGCGAAAGGTCTGCAATGTCAATCGGCAGATAAGTTGCGGAACCCGCATCCTCTCGTCTGAAGACAATTACTGTATGACTGCGATCACCTGCCGGAACAAACGGAATGCTGAACTCTGTCCAGTCCTCGGTCAGATAAACAGAGCCGAGATTCTTTGCCATATACCATTCATAAGCAGTAAGCTTGAGCGTTCCGTCCCATGCTGCTGCAGTTTCGGAAACATTCTTTGCCGCGGTGGTTCTTGCCTTGAATGTGAGTGTGTACTCCTCGCTTGCGGATGTCGCCGCATAAAGCTGACGGAATGTTACACCTGCTGCAGCATCGGTTGTGTCTGCAGGTACATGGAGATACTCGCCGTTATCGGGATTGAAAGCGGTGATAACTCTTGTAACGGCAGGCTCTGTGAGGTCGCCGTTATAATCGGTCGTCTTGTACATCGAGAAATCATCCTTCAAGAGCTCCTCGCTGATAGCCACGTCGGGATTGGTCTTGATAACCTTAACGAGAGAAAGGTCGTCAACATCAAAGCCGAGAGTCGGATGTGTACCGCCGCTGCGTTCAAAGGAGAACTTGAAGTAGCTCAAAGCGGGCGATTCTGCACCGGTTTCCGCGTCAACGGTTGACGGGGGTCTGAAGAGGATCGTGAACTCCTGCCATTCGTTTGAGAGGAAGATTCTGCTTCCTCCGATAGCGGAATAGTTGAGGCAGTAACTGCCATTAAAAATATTGGTTCTGTCCCAGTCAAAGTTATCGCCGGGATTGGTATTGCCGTAAGCGTAACCGTGGAGATAAAATCTCAGTCCAAGGTTGGCATCTTCAACCGTGGCTGCATCCGAGGGTGTAACTCTCGCTCTGAACGTGAGTCTGTAAACCTCCGGATCGTTGTTAACAAGCGCAAAAGACTCATCGGTATACTTGAAGCCGGTGCCTTCTTCGCCTGCCGCAACACGTATGTACGAGTCGTCAGCAACAGCAGAAGAGTCAATTGCGTCTACATTTCCGCCGTCCACCGCCCATTCGCCGGCTTCGACTGCAGCAGAAGCATCGTTTCCTGCCGCAGAAAGTCCTGTTGTCGGCAGAAGAGAGATAGTCAGTAAAACTGACAGTGCAATGGATAAAAATCTTTTCTTCATTGTGGTAATACCTCCTAAAATATTTTTTTGTATGATTTGCCAAAAGTACAATTATAGATGCTACAATTATTATATCAAGCATTCAAAATCTTTACAATGCCGATTCGTGCAAATCTTTACCCAAAAAATCACAACTTTGTACTCATAAATTGCAAATTCCCCGTGCGGCGTTGACAGACAAAATATCGCATGGTATAATTACCGTACCGATTAAAAATCAGCAATACAAAACCATGGGAGGCTATAATTATAATGAAAGAATTGAGACTTGAAGAATTAAATACCCGTCAAAAGCTCGGAATGGTGATGACGGCATACGTTCCAAAAAAGCCCGAGCAGCTTGAATACGTTTTAGATCTTATAAAAAATCACTCGCTCGGAGCCGTTTGGGTACAGCCGCCGCGTGACGACCTTGCCGAGGTTATGGCAAAAATCAAGGAAGCGGCAGATTATCCGATACTCATCATTTGCGATGCCGAAAGCGGAATCGGCGACTATATGGTCGGCAAGCATAACTCCATCGGCTGCACCGGACGCGAGGACCTTGCATATATCTTCGGTAAAGCAACCGCAGTGGCGGCAAGAAAAATGGGCTTTAACGTGCTCTGCAATCCGATACTCGATATGGTTGACGGAAACAGCGCGTGCGGCACAAATGTACGCTCGCTCGGAAACGACAAATATAAAGTAACTTCTCTTGCAAGAGCCGAGGCAATGGGTATGCACGACGGCGGAGTTTTAACCGTTGCGAAGCATTATCCGGGACCGTCGCCCGAGGGACTTGAAATTGACACGCATATGGCAGAGGAAACCTCCACACTGACAGTAGAGGAGCTGCTCAACTATAACCTTTATCCGTACACCGAGCTTATAAAGGAAGACCTGCTCGACGGTATGATGACAAGACACGCACGCTTTACAAGCATAGACGATGTTTATCCGGCAAGTCTTTCCCAAAAGGTGATAAACATAATCCGCGAGAAGGGCTTTGACGGCTTTGCTATAACGGATGCGCTCTGCATGATGGGTGTCGTTGCAAAATTCGGCAAACGTGACAGCATCGGTCTTTCAATCGCTAACGGCAACGACCTCTCACTTCCCTTCCATAGCGATAATGAATTTTCATACAATGCGCTTTGTGAATGTTACGATGAAGGTATGATCAGCGACGACCGTCTCGACGAAGCAGTCAGCCGTATCCTCGCCGCACAGAAAAAGACGCTTACACCTCCGAAATACACATCTCTCACAGATGAAGATAACAAACTGTTCGACCTTATCAACCTCGATTCGGTTTACGCAAAGGCAGAGGACGGCATGGACATCGCAATCTCGCGTGACGGAAAGCATTATTTTGCCGTTTTAACTGAAACCACACTCGGACTCGCCGATGTTGACACAGTTGACGTTGACACCTTCGGAAACGACTGGTATCATCCGCTTGATATTATAAACCGACTCAAGGAGCTTTTCCCGAATTCCACGGTTGAGCCGATAACGCAGTTCCCGTCATCGGGCGAAAACTGCCGTGTGCTTGAGCATTCACTCGACCACGAGGACGTCATTTTCGTAACATTCTTCGACAGCAAGGCATACAGAGGCACAGAATGCTTCACCTCAAGAATCCTTTCCTTAATAAAAGCGATGCAGATAACAAACCGCATCTCAACGGTGGTTTATTTCGGTAACCCGTATGTGCTTGAGGATCTGCCGTATATTCCGCGTATCATCGCAGGAACGGTATCTGCAAAAAATGTAATGTGTGCTCTCGATGTTTTGGCAGGCAACTACCCTGCAAAGGGCGTTCTTACCTATGATGTAAAGCTCAGGAAAAAAGAGTCATAAATAAAAATTTGACACAGAGCCAAAAAATTTCCCACAGACCGTAATAATCTGTGGGAGTTTTTTATAAGCGTCATTTAACCTTCAGCAAGACTTTGCCTTCTGTATTCGGTCGGTGTGATACCGATTGTATCTTTAAAAATACGCGAGAAATTTTTCTGCTGTGAAAATCCGACCATTATGGATATCTCTGAAATACTGTAATGGTTGTTTGCAAGCAGCACAAGCGATTTTTTGATTCTGTAATCGTTAAGATATTTATGGAAGGTACAGCCGGTAACATTCTTGAACATCCGGCAAAATGCACTCTTGACATATCCGGAAACGGAAGCCACATCTGAAAGAGAAATATTTTCGCTGTAATGAACCGAAACAAAATCAAGAGCCTTTTGAATAACCATCGTAAGCGCAAGACGCTTTTGATAATTATCCGAGATCTGAACCGCCTCGGGAAGATTGTCAAGCAGAATTGCAAGCAGATAATAAAGACATCCGCGAAGTGCAATATCGGTTTTATGTGTTCTCTCGCAGGAAAGCAGATAAACGATCCGCTCAACCTCTCTGAGTGAATCGGGATCACTTTTGAGAAGAGCCGCCTTGAAACGGTTTTGTATTATTTTCCTGAAGGATTCACTTCCGCAGAAAAGCGAGCCGAGTCTGATTATAACCGATTTTGAATCGGGCGAACAGTCGCAAACCTGGTGCGGCTCACAGCTGCCGATAAGAATAACATCATCCTTGTTCAGGGTGTATTTCACTTCCCCAACGCGCATACCGAAGGTTCCCTCTCTGCAGCACAGTATTTCAAAATCGCTGTGCCAATGAAGTGGGAAATCGTTCATTGGCTTTATGCTGACGTCAAATGCTTCGTCATTTAAAAGTGTTGGCTGAAAAAACATATTTCCCCTCCTTATCTTTGAATGAGACCCTGATAATATCATACACTAAAAATGTCGATTTGTCAAGCAAATGCGACTTTTTAGGAAAACCTACGCACGATTAGGGTTGTTTTCGAAAAGCAAATTTGTTATAATTAGAATGCAGAAGAATGTTCATAACATTTAATTGCAAGATGAATACCGTATCAAGCCAAAGCACAATCGAAAGGAGCTATACCATGAACGATAAATTAAAGCTTGGCGTTTCAACCAAAATAATCACGCCCGAAATCGGCGGACGACTGATGGGTTACCGCCCCGATCTTCTCTCCGAATCGGTAAACGATGACCTCACGGCAACGGCAATGGTGTTCAGCCAGGGCGACAAAAAGGCTCTTATGCTGAGCATCGCCGTCTGCGTTATAAATTCTCAGATATCAGCAGATATCAGAGGGAAAATCGAAAAGGAATACGGCATCCCGGCGGAGCACTGTATCGTACATACCTTCCACACTCATTCGGGTCCCTGTCTTGCAGGAACAGCCGGTTGGGGAGATGTTGACACGGAGTATCTTAACAAAATATTCATGCCGAACGTCATGGCGGCTGTCGGCGAGGCAATCGGAAACATGACAGAGGTTAAAATGGGCGTTAGCTCGGGAATGAGCTATGTCGCTTCAAACCGCCGCGAGCTGACCATCAGAAATACCGTCAAGCTCGGTCAGAACCCATGGGGCCCCTTTAACCCGGAAATGACTGTCATCTCATTCAAGGATGAAAGCGGCAAAAACGTCGCAAGCATGGTTCATTACGGCTGTCACGCAACCGCATCGGGCATGAATAAGGAAGTAACACGCGACTGGCCCGGCGTTATGACCGACGTCCTCGCGGAAATCAGCGAAGCACCTGCCGCATTCTTTAACGGTCCCGAGGGTGACGTTGGTCCGAGACTTACAAACGGCTCGACAACCGGACGTCAGAAAGCAAGCTCGGCAATGGAGATCGGCGCCGTTGCGGCACAGGATGCAGTCCGCATTTACAGAGATATCCGCGCCTATCACGATGTCACCCTCGACATTGTAAGCGACACGATCGAGCTTCCGCTTGAGCCTCTGATGGATTACGAAAGTGCAAAAGAATTATACGAGCAGAACAAAGAGAAAACCGTAAATCTGCGTGCAAAACAGGCAGAGTATGCGCGTCAGGTTATGGAGCTTCACGAGAGCGGATACGAAAACAAAACGTCCATCCCGGTGAAGCAGACCATAATCCGTCTCGGTGACGTTGCATTCGTCAGCTTCCCATATGAAATGTTCTCGGAGATCGGTATGCGTATAGCAAGAGAAAGCAACATTCCGCGTACACTTTCACTGTCACTCACAAACGGCAGCGACGGATATTTTGTAACCGAGGATCAGATCTGCCGCGGCGGATATGAGGTTGAATCCTTCAAAACCGCATACATTCAGCCGTATGCAGACAATGCCGACTGGCACATGGTTACAGAGACTCTGAAAAATCTCAAGAAATTTGATAATAACGTAGATAAATGATTTAATACTAAAAATGACAACGCTCTCCATCGCCGTTCAGTGGTAATGGGGAGCGTTAATTGTTGTGCGTCAGACGTAGCCTCGGTTACAGGTTCCGCATAAAATTCACAGTTTTCCGTGATTTTACCCGGTCGCGGCCACCAACATCCCAAAAAGCGATACGCCACCTGGCAAGGATAAGCTTGCTAAGTGGCGTATTCTTGTAATTTCACGTTTTCCGTGATAATGAATGGCTACGTCGTACAAAAAGGATGCAGCATCCCCCTATTGATATGCCTACGGTAGGCCTATCAATGGGGGCATGCTACTAATTCTATGACAAAAAGGAAGAAAAGCGTTTCCATTTTGTTACTGCGAGAATAAAGCAATTTGTTATCGGTTTGCCATCGTTAGAAATGATATAAAAAGTCATACGAAATGAATGGAGTAATTAATATAACTCACGAATTGCGTCTAACCAATCCGTATCAAGATGTAAAATTAGATTGCGCGTAATTCCATTCAATTTTATATTTACACTTAGTGTGCGAAAAAGACGCGCCTTTTCATTCAGAACGATTTCTCCTCCATATACTGAAGCCATATCTAACGATTCTGGTGGAGTAAAATAAAATTTTCTTCTTTCGGAATCATCGCTTAATTCTAACCAAAAATAACGTCGTCTGTAATTATCATGGTTGTAATATACTCTACACGATCCCTCATCGGAAAGACTAAAAACTTCTTGTGGAAAACAATCTTCACCTACAAAATGTATAAAGACCCCAGTTGCTGTTGTAGCAATAAAACTTGATCGAATCGTGAATAACGAATTATGTATGTTATTAAGAACCTCTATATACCCGTCCATACAATATTGCTCGCGCACATTCGTTGCAATGACTTGACCATCATGGATCACTCTACTAAATTCTTGTCGATAAGCATGCCATACTTCATGATTCATACATTTCACAGACAAGTAATTTTCTTCAAGCTCTGCAATTAACGCTTTAATGCGGTTTATCAGAAAATTATTAGCATAAGAAACAGCTTTAATACCATGCGCATATGCAAGTTTTTCAGCTTCCGCCTGAAATCCATTAGCAGAAAAATAAACGCCTATCTCCATTTTTCTCGGATAATAATCTTGAATATTCATATTATCATCAACAAAATAGTTTTCTTGAATATCCTTCAAAACCCCGATGTATTCTCTAATGTGTTTCTTTTCCAGTGCGGTTTTATAAAACTTTACCTCGCCCAAAAGACGTATGGGGTATGAAAATGGAATGAATCCGCTATAATCGCACGGACAATCAATTTGATGCCAACATCCGCGTCCCTTCATTTCAATAAAACCTTCTCTATTCATGCGCACTCTCTCTTGTGGTTCGGATGCAACATTTAGTTGGAAAAAGCTATTTCTTTGTAAAAGTTCTCTAATTACTATCTCGAAAAGATATCCCTTAAGCTGCCCTCTTGATAGATTATTTTCTCCTCTCATCTATTTACACCTTTGCACATAATCAATTTTTTACAATTAACAATGCGTGAAAAATTATACGAATTCAATCTCTTCATTAACTTTCTCATGAATATCAATGCGATTCTGAATATCAATAGTGATAACTAACCATCCGTTTAAATGGCAGTTTTTAATGAACTCATCTATTCTATTTACGCCGTTGATTTCCTTCAAAGTCACAACGACACCAAACCGAAGCCCTACTCCATCTTTTGGATCCAATCGGTTGTTAGTTTTTATCTCCATGCCCCAATTTTTATTTTTGTAGGATTTCTTAGGTTTTTTGCCTTCTGTCGGTTTCTCTGAAATATACTTAACGTTATCCCACTTTCTAAATTTCTCTCTCGCTTCAACCTCAAGTATGTAATTCACATCTTCGTCCAGATTTTGTTTATCGTCATTGATTTCGTTTAATTTACCATCATCTTTAATTCTACCAAAATGCAAATTCAATTCAGTGTTTGTATAGTCCACGCCCTGTGTCCTATCGCAAACCGGGAAATAACACATAGTAGCTCTTGCTACATATGGATATTTGTCATCTTGCATAGGGATGGGAAAATCATAATTATATGTGTTCCATTTTTCGCTTATATCCGTAACGACAAACTTAATTTCATCGTCTTTAGTTTGTATGATATCTTCAATCCTAATCGGGACAATGCCATGCCCATACAAGGCTACTTCTTCAGGAGTAGGTGCTTCATTCCATGCTCTTGCAGAATCTATAATGATAGCTTTGGCAATTTCCCTATTGAATCCCAAAACGTTAATGAGATACGCTAATTTCCGCGCAATCCAAGGAGCCGCATACGAAGTTCCTGCAACATTGGCAGCACCTAAAGGTTCGCAAACACGGATATATTCTTCCTCGCTGCCACCATAATAGCTTACATCCGGTTTAGCAAAAAACGAAAGCGCCAGACCTTTTCTGGAATACTTTGTCGATAAGCCAGTTTTAGTAACTGCATTAACGACCATACTATTAATTGAATCCGCCGGAGAACCGATCTTTACAACACTATCGTTAGGCTTATTGGTACCGGCAACCACGAAAATCACGTCATTCTCATATTGTATTTGATCAAGGACAGCTGCCTCTGCAGAAATAAAGTTATCGTTTATTTCTTTTTCACTACCCAGGGAAATATTCCAGACCTTTATATCTTTGTTTTCTGCGATAATTCTTTTGATCTGTTTTATTATAGTAAAAGAAGAAAAATGCGAAGAGGTGGCAACACCAAAATGACGAACTTGAAATCTTCCGCATCCGTCATTAAGCCACGGATTCAAGTGCGCTCCGTCAACAATTATTGATGATACTGCAGTTCCATGACGATAATCTCTTGATGTTTTTGGAATGTTATCATCAACCATATCGTGATAATCAACCCACTCGTTGAAATACACTCTTGTATCAAACAAGGTATCGATTACACCGATTGTCGGCTCAATAGAAGGACTTGGAATATGAATCATTCTATCGTCATAACTACTCATAAAATCTTCCGGAGAAAGATCTAATAAATTTTCCGTTGCCATAGCGACAAGATACGGAGCTTTCTCGTACAAAATTCTTGCTTGATTTTCGTCCAAGAAAACAGTTCTATTGTCCAAAATGCGGCTTGAAAGAATGTCAATACCAATTTTTTTGAACAGAAGCTGGGTATCCGTCTTGGTGTCATAAAGCGTAATAATGCTATCTTTGAATTGCTGAGGTGCCCTTTCAATCTCGAAATCCTCAATATAAGAAACATCCGCAATTATTTGCCTAAATGCCGATTTGGACATATAATGATTCTTAACATTAATCTTATCAAACAACGCCCTATTATTATCAAAAACCGTTTTAGTAATCCCATCTTTGAACAGCGAACGGATAATGTCGCTTGCTATCCACAACAAATCAATTGTTTTATCGAGATCATAGGAATCCAAAAAATATGTGATAATATGCTTTGTTTTTTCTTTATTAAATTTTGCACCTACAATTGCCAAATTCGAATCAGTGCCTTTAAACAATCCCGCAATGCGATTAGACTTTGCAACTATTTTGTTGTAATGGACGCTAATCAAAACCCCATGAAAGGGTTTTTGCTCTTGCTCCCAAAATTGTTTTATTTGTTGTATTTTTGCTACCAGTTTGAGTAGTTGCTCGGTTGTAACAACGGATCTGCTATTCATAGCGGCTCCACCAGCGCCAGGACGTTTTGCCGCCTGAACAAAGCGCTTTCCCTTTAGTTCAAGCATATTATTCATCAGCTTCATCCTCCTTGTTCAATTTTCGAGAAACAGAGCTTTTGGACTCTCCTTTTAATTTTTCAATTTCTCTTACAGTGAAACCCTTTTCGTAGAGCTGAATAATATCTGTTTTTTCTAATTCGCCAATCAAATTATTATAAAGTCGTCTTAAATAATCATGTTCCAAATTAGCATCACTAAATGCTAAAGATGTTTTGATAATATTTTTCAATTCTCCGGGATAAGGAAGTTCCGATGCAACGGTCAAAATTTTTCTAAACAATCTTATATCTTTTGAAACGCCTTTGAAATTCTTAACAAACGAAGAGAAATAAAATTCGGCTACCTCAATCAAATCTTCCTTGCCGTATCTGTTAAAGTTAATAACTGCATCAAAACGTCTGATAAGTGCTTTATCAAAATTAGAATAAAGATTTGTTGTTGCGATAATTACAATTTCTTTATTTAAGTCTGTTAATCTATCAAGTTCTCTTAATATCGTTGAAGTAACACGACCCATTTCTCTGACGTCATTTGAATTAATTCTATCAAGAGCAATTACATCAATCTCATCAAACAAAATCACTACCTTATTGGCATTCGGTATCATATTGATTTCGTTAAAGACCAATGAAATGTTTTTGTTTGTTTGACCCAATTTGCTATCAATCAAGTTATCAAAATCAACGCAAAATAAAGTTCTATCTAATAAGCGCGCAACATGCTTCGCTGCCTCGGTTTTTCCGCTTCCGGGTACGCCCTCAAATAAAAATTTATTGATGCCTACATTATGATTTACTGCATTAATTATTCCTTTTACATCTTCGGAAATTTCGGTTGGAAGATTTAACGGATCCATTATGCGAGTATCAATTTGCTTCAAAAATTCACTTTCAAAATCGCTGCTTTGAGGAGTATACATATTTGATTCTGCGATTAATCCCATAATATACTCTGCTAATTGGTCATCTCCAATACTGTCAAAGTATCTGGCTATATTTATCGCTTCATTCCGAAAAGAATTTTCATTCTTCTCCACATGATATTTAATTAGGTTAAGAACGTTTTGTTTTTTCATCACATTCCCCTCCAATCGTATTTCGTAATATATGATATCACACTTTGGGACAAATGTCAATACATTTGGGACAAAATTTACAATTTAGCTCAAAATAATATACAATAGGTTACTGTTATCAATAGAGAACTAAACATATGATCTCACCGAATATTGTCCTTCATATCGAGTAAATTTTATTCAATTTCAAAATTCACAGCTGAAGTCACAACTTCCTAACATTTACCTGATATAATATCCATATACAACCACAATCAAGAGAAAACGCCCATGAGCTCAAAATACACACCTCAAGCCCAACAAGCCATAATAGACCGTTACATAAGCGGCGGCGAGTTAATTCGCCAGATTGCGGAAGATACCGGTATATCCAAAAGCACACTATACCTTTGGCTTAAGAAGCAAACCAACGAATCCTCCGCTTCTCCGCGCGAAACCTACCTTCTTCAAAAACGCGTGCAAAAGCTTACCGAAATCACAGAAATACTGAAAATCGTTGAATGTACCGCGCAAGCTCCACTCAGAGAAAAACTGAACGCCCTCGAAAAGCTTTACGGTCAATACAGCGTTCACGCACTTTGCGAAGCTTTGAACGTCTCCCGCGGAACGTTTTACAATCACATATTTCGAAGCAAGAAAGACGACTCGTGGTTTGTCAAGCGAAGAGTTGAGATAAGCGAGCAAATTCAAAAAATCTTCGATGAATACCGTCAGATTTTGGGCGCACGGAAAATTGCAGCAATTCTCAGAGAACGCGGCTTTCGCGTCAGCGAAAAATTTGTATCCGAGTTAATGCACGAACTTGGCTTGCATAGTGTACGCAGTGGCGCAAAATCCTTATACGAAAGACAACAGCGAAAATATGTAAACCGAACCAATCAACAATTCACCGCATCAAAACCGAATGAATTGTGGTTAAGCGATGTTACATATTTCCGCTTGGGCGAAACTTCTTTTTATATTTGTGCAGTACTTGACGTGTATTCGAGAAAAATTGTAGCGTATCGCATCTCACAGAACAACAGCACACAGCTCACAAAAGCCACCTTGAAAGACGCATATCGTTCCCGTCAACCCAGAAGTGACCTTGTTCTTCACACGGACCGTGGAAGCAATTTTATATCAAAAACATTTTGTACCGCCGTCCGCGAGATGAATATTACACAGTCCTATTCCCGAACGCACACTCCTCATGACAACGCTATGATCGAAACCTTCTTCGCTATTTTGAAAAGCGAGGAGCTGTATCGGACAAACTACCGTTCCGTCAAGGATTTCAAAATTTCGGTCGGCAAATACATAGAAATGTATAACAATAAGAGGCCTCATTCAGCACTTGGCAACAAAACGCCAAACGCAAAAGAAGCCGCTTTTTATTCTTCTATATAAAATTGGACATCAGGGTTCGAAAATCATCAGAGTTTTTACTGTTTTATTTGCGATTTTTAAGTATTTTTCAAATCAGCGTCCAATTTGTTTGCAATTCATAATATCCAAAATTGTCAGATGTGTAAGTTGTTTTTCGTGATGTTGTAGGAATAATTCCGAGTTATTGTGGTTCGAAATTATTCCTCCCAATCAAAATATTTATAATTACTTTCCAAATCCCTTGACAAACTGACATTGCAATGATATAATTATAGTATAACATCACAATGACACAGGAGAATTTGGCATGAACAATATAACTTTACTTCATGGAACCGATCACATCATTGAGATTCCCGATATTAATATTGGAAATCCCAACAACGATTACGGGAAAGGATTTTACTGCACAAAAATTGACGAGATGGCTCGTGAGTGGGCATGTAAAAAGAATACTGACGGATTTGTAAACATCTATGATTTCAACACAGAAGATCTCAACATTCTGAATCTCCTGGACGGCAATCATACCGTTCTCAACTGGATTGCCCTGCTGCTTCAGTTCAGAACATTCAAGCTTGACTCCGAAGTTGCAATTGATGCAAGAGAATATATCATAGACCACTATACCGTTGACTTATCTGGTTATGATGTCGTAGTAGGTTATCGAGCTGATGATTCATATTTCCAATATGCAGAATCCTTTGTGTCCAACACGCTGCCGCTTCGCAGTCTTAATAAGGCACTTCGCCTTGGGAAGCTCGGCGAACAGACAGTTGTAATCTCTGAAAAAGGTTTTGAGCGTTTGGCTTTCAAGGATGCATATCCGGTTGACAAAAGTATTTATTATCCCAAGTTCTTGGATAGAGATACAAAAGCGAGAGATACTTACCGTAAGGAGATCAAGAAGAGCAAATCCTATCGGGATGATATCTTCGTACTCGATATCCTGAGAGAGGAGATGAAGAACGATGACCCGCGCATACAGCGAATCCTATTTGAGTAACGCCAAGGATAGGTTATCTTCTTTCTTAGATTATGCTATCAATGACTGCGGATTTAAGCCTGATTGGATTACTGCATTGTTTGTAAACACTGGATATGCGGAGCAGTTTGAGCGCGGAAATCCGGCGTATGTATCCGGCATGTCCGGTGTTGAGCTTGCCCGTGCTGTAATTAAAAAAGCATATGGGAAAAAGAAATTGCCCGAGCCAACTCATACCGAGGATTGTTCTCCCGAATATTGGGCCGGTTGGGCACTTGCAGAATATCAATGGTATTGCGGACGAAGATTCAAAGATATCTTTGAGAGAATTCCTCTAACGCGGATCACCCAAATGTATTCCGTGTATCATGAAATGGACATTACCAATTTCATAGAAACAATGGAAGAACTCTACGTTGCTGCTGAAGGAGAGCCCAAGCTGAAGCGGATTCGGGAAAGTCGCGGACTGTCCCAAAGTGAGCTTGCAGAGCAGTCCGGAGTAAATCTCCGTAATATACAGATGTATGAACAACGCGGCAACAACATTGACAAAGCGCAAGCTCAAATCTTGTATAAGCTGTCCCGCGTACTTGGATGCTCAATGGAAGATCTGCTTGAGAATCCTATGGAATAAATTCAACTCGTAATCAAATGGAAATTCGTTGCAGAAAACCGAAATTATTAGATAAACAAAATGCCTCCGGAAAGTGGGCGATCAGATTTTGATTGACCAAATTTCCGGAGGTATTTTAAATCTTTTTGTATTAGCTCATTGCATATTGTCTTATAGCATAATTTGCATCTTTTTTTAATATATCGATAAGGCAATCGCAAACAGCCACATCTGTAATTTTGCCTTCTTTACAGAGGCGCAAAACATTGTTGCGTACATAATGCGACGTATCAATAGCTGCTTCATATAATTTTTGCTCACCAATGTCCCTGTTTTGCGTATTGAGTAACTGTACAAGGCAATTACATGCACGATAGCGAACTGTATAATGATCATCCTCAAAACACTGCAAAATAATCGCGAGAATTGCAGTATCAACTTTGATATTATTGCCTTTTTCAAAGATTAAATACTGCTCAATACATTCAGCAAGAATAGCACGCTCTTGAGTAGTTTTCCTGCTATATCCAAAACACAGTTCCAGCAGTTGGTCCTTATTTCCAATACCGGAAATAACTTTTAACATTATTACTCTGCTTGCAAATGCCTCTTTACCGGTAGATGAAACAAATTGAATTGTGCGGCATTGGGCAATATCTATCTGCGAAACGGCTGTTTTCAATTCTTCCGGAATTAAAGTAGAATCAAGTCCACAAAACACCATGATATCAGTCAAGCAATTTATACATTCACTTTTGATTTGCGCAACAACCTGGCTCTCGAGCACTTCAATACATAAAGGGATAAATCGTTCAATTATTATTTCGTTCATATCAGACTTATAGTACTCTTTTACTATTCTTTGGATCATGCTGTATGGACGCGCTCCAAATTCTCTATAAGCTGTTGTATCCTTGTTTGCTTCAAAGTGGTTTCTTGCCATACTGATTTCATCTTCCAGCAATCTACGCCAATCACCAGTTCCTCTGTTGATGTCATATAAAGTCTTCTCAGGTCCCTCGAGACCATTCTTTGGAAGTTTTGCTAATACTGAGAAAATTTTTTCATTTTGATTTTCTAAAGCTGCTATAATTTGGGGCGATCCATTATTTTCAACAATAAATGACATTTGCTTCTCCAGCGCACTGCACAATTGCTCTTGCAAAGAAGTATCGACATCTTTGATTTTTAACTGCAAAAGAATGTTTGATAAGTTGTCTCCAATGTGGAATCTTCTATCATCGATTATTGGCACAATCATCGCCACGACATTCTTTGGGCACAGGCGATTAATATTGCTGTATATACACTCAAAGAACAGTTGTGAGTTTCCCCAATAGACCTCGAGGGCAACTGTTGACAGATAATTCTCTGCGGTGATAAATTCGTCGTCAGTGAGATAGAGCCCAAGCATAGTCAGTACAGATTGCTTCATGGCATCTCTATAAGCAATAGGCGTATTGGCAGCCAATCGCCACAATTCGTTGGCAGTAGATGTTATTCCGGCATAAATACTGTCCCATTTATGTTGGATTAGCTGTCGAAATTCTTTTTCTGCTCCATTAAGTATTTTTAGCTTTACTGCATTCAAATACAAAAGGCTGTCATCCGCTAATTCAGCATATTTATATAGTATATTGGCCAGCGATCTGCGTGTCAGATGCATGTGTGAATATGAACCATACAACATCGCCGAAAAGAAATAGTTTTCAATATCAGTAATGACAGCACCTATACTGCTTCCGTAAAATTGAGTACCAAGTGCCGCAGTATCAATTTTTATTTCCTCTCGAACTACGGCTTCATATGCATTTTCCAAATAACGGTCAAGTACAGGCATATAGACTATAGTTGCTGATTTATTTATTTCTTCTTGCGCATCGGATTCCGAGTAAAAAATTCGATTCATTTGATTGACTTCATTTTCCATATTCCTACAGTCAATGAGTATATCATTTATAATCCAAGTTGGAAGTTTTTCTGCTTTTGCAAGTTCTAACGCTTGCCGTTCTTTCTCTAAAGCTTTTTGTGGATTATCATCCATCTCATAACGTATAGCTTCCCAACGCATAACTAACCAATCTATGCTACCATACAGATCTTGGCATCGTTCAATCAAAGAGTGGATCTCCTCAATACATTCAATCTTTTTTCCTGTAAGCAACCAATCAAGAACGTCCTTGCCAAGATTATGATATTCTGAATCAGAACCCTCGTAATCTTTCTTCAAATATGAAAGTCCTAACAAATCATATATGTGATTGTAGCTACTTGAAAACAAGTCGATAGATGTTTTGGTTGGAATGCATGCTTTAGACAACTCCATTGCCGATGGCAGTGGAGTTGTAAGTAAATCAACCGAGTTTTGACCACCATCGCTAATCGAATCTTTAAAATGTTTGTATTGATAATAACGAATAACATCTTCAATTACTTCATTACGAACATGAACTTCAATATTGTCAAAAGATTCCATATAGTGATATGTGCAATAATCTGTATTCTGAATCGTCTTTTTCAATTGCTCGACTTCGGGATTGGGGGCGTCATCATCAAGGAAATACACTAAAAGCGGTTTTTTATGTTTTGTTGCCACTGCAAATTCAGTGGCCGTTCCTTTCCTCAGCTCTCCTTTTACAAGCAAAACAACAACATCGGACTGCTGTACTTGATATTCAAACAATGAATTAGAAGGAATAGCAGATGCCAAATCCTCTATAATAAATGGATTTAAATACGGGCATTCTGCGAGGTGAGCCTTTATCTTCTTTCTCGTTTCGCTCCAAGCATAGCCTTTTTCGTTATTCTGCGCAGAACTAATAAATACCCTAAGCCGTTCTTGTGGTATAAACTTAGCATCCATATGTAACCTCCTCAAAAATCGGAAATATTATACTATTACTATAATTATACCACAAAGATATTAATAAATCTCCCTTTATCACAAAAATCAAATATGCACAATTATTTTGCTGCTGTTTACTCTTTTTGTAATTATTCCAGCTTCTCCTCGAAGGAATAACCTCCCCCGAAGATCACCTCGATCTTTCCATCATCGAAGACTTTGATGCACTCGATCATCTGTCGGACTATGGTTTCGGTAAGGTCATCGTATTTGAGGATTTTGCCTTTCATTTGGGTGAGCTGATTCTCTATCAGCTCCATGCGGCCTTTGGCTGAGATGTCCTCATTTTCTTTCTTCTTTATCGCTTCGATCCGCTCGTTCAGTCGGGCGATCTCGTCGGAGATGGATTTGAATTCATCTTCATGAGTTTCGATATCTTCGCCTTGTGCTACACTTTCGTTGACGATGTCGATCATCTTCTTATTGAGAGCTTCGACTCGGCTGAGCAGCAGATCCATTTCTTCTTGAGTGCTGTTTATCCCGAGTGCTTCGCTGAGAGTCGCTTTCATCAGAGTCACGTATGAATGTGCGTCTTCCTCGTTGAATCTGTTGATTGCTCTGACCACCGCTGCTTTGATATCCTCGTCCTCTATAGTCGGGGATGTCTTGCAGTATTTCGTACCGTAGTCAAGACGGTTTACGCATCTCCATACGATCTTCTTTTTGCCGTTTCTCGCCCACGTGCATCGCTTGTAGCGGGAACCGCATTCACCGCAGAGCATTACATCCGTCAGAGCGTATTTTGAGTATTTGCCTTGTGCTGTCAACGATGTTTTGCTTGATTGCGGTCGTTTGCTTGTTCGAGCCACGATCTCGGTCTGCACTCGGTTGAACTTGTCGCGGTCGATGATGGCAGGATGGTTGTCCTGCACATAGTACATCGGAGCTTCGCCTGTGTTCTTTCGTCTTGTTTTAGTTATACAGTCGATGGTTACAGTTTTCTGCAGTATCGCATCTCCGCAGTATTTCTCGTTGGTGAGTATTGCTTGAATGGTACCGGGGTAGAAGTTGATCTTCTTTCCGTTGGGTATCACCGGATACTTTTCCTTTATGATCGATGCTACCTCTCTGAAAGTTTTGCCGGTGAGGTAGAGATCGAAGATATCTTCGATTATGACCGCTTCTTCGGGGACGATTTCGGGGTTGCCGTCTTCGCCTTTTCTGTATCCGAGCATCTGTGAATATCTGAACGGTACTTGTCCTTCCTCGAATTTTTTTCGGAATGTCCATGTTACGTTCTTACTGATGCTCTCAGACTCCGACTGTGCGAAACCTGCGTATATTACCAAGTACAGCTCACTGTCGGTTTTGAGTGTATCAATGTTCTGTTCCTCGAAGATGATACCGATTCCTCTTGATTTGAGGATTCTCACGTAGTCGAGGCATTCAACCGTGTTTCGTGCAAATCGCGATACCGATTTCGTGATGATGTAGTCGATCTTGCCTGCGTAGCAGTCCTCGATCATCTTCTTGAACTCGGGGCGGAACTTCGCCTGAGTTCCCGAGATACCTTCGTCTGCGTACAGACCTGCGAAGCACCATTCGGGGTTCGCTGCTATCATCTCGGTGTACACCTTTTTCTGATTCACATAGCTCGTAAGCTGTTCTTCGTTGTCGGTCGATACTCGGCAGTAAGCGGCTACCCGCTTCTGACGGTGTCGCTCCTTATCAACGACCAGTGATGATTTCGGTTCAAGTACCGTTATTGTCTTCTTCGGTATCTTCTTTACTTCTGCCATTGGTTATCCTTTCCGTTACACTGATTCCGTATTTGGTATGTACAACGATTCTGTATTCACTGTCAATCGTAAAGTGATCGACTGTATCATTTATCATTTCCATGGAGAAGCCTGCGGTATCCTCATACTCTGCAAGCTTACTTTCAAGCCGCTTGGCTTCTATGATCTCGTCGGTGTTCAGCGCATCGTATTCGAGGGACGCTATCATTCCTGCGATTTCAAGTATCTTTTCTTCATCCGGTTGTTGGCGTTCCAGCTCATTGAGGAAGTCGTTCTTCAGCTTGATCATAGGAAGTGATTCAATTTCCGGTTTGTTTTCTTTTGGATAGTATGTAGCCGTTTCTTCTGCAAGCTGCATCATCAGCTGTCCGATACGGTGTATCAGCTCATGATCCTCAATTCTCATATGGAGTCGGCAGTCATCGTTGTAGCAGGTCCAGCTCACAAGCTGTTTCTTCCGCGAGGTACGTCTGCACATTGTGGCACCGCATACGCCGCATTTGATTTTATCCTTGAGGAAGGCAATTTCTTCGATAAGGTTGTGATCCTTTCTTCCGAGCCTTTCCTGTTTAATGGCAAGTGCTGTTTTCTGCAGTTCTTCGTCAATGATCGGCGCATACACCGAATCTCCCGAGTACCGGAGGTTTTCAAGTATTCGCATTATTCGCGCCTTATCCCACGCGATGCTTCGCTCCGTATAGGGGATTTTCCTCTTGTGGAGATCCACTGCAATTGATGTCAGCGATTCACCGCCCACATAACGGAGGAAGATATTCTTGATTACATCGGCTTCTGTTTCTTCTATCACTACGCTGCCGTTTTCGTAGGTGTAACCGTATGGGATATTGCGAATCTTATTCATGGCTCACATTCTTTCCGTAAACTTCAGTCCGCACAGGAGTGTGAAGGTCACTTGGTTTGCTTTATCTATTTGAACTGTCCTGACTATGTTTTCGAACAGATTCTCATCGAAGTTTTCGAGCGGTTTATTGAGTTCTTCAAGATGGTGTCTTGCCTTTCTGATGGCTTCAACGGTTTCTCCGTAAGTGGATTCCATCAGCTTCATACGCTCGTCTTTTTTCTTCTGCAAGGCGTTCTTGATTTCACGCGCCTGTGTGTGGTATGCATCGGGCTGCAGATACCCTTTGGTTCGAAGCTGTTCGAGCATCATCAGCTTGGAGTTCAGTCCTGCGATTTCTTCGCTCAGTATTGCGGCTGACTGATTTCCGCGCTTGTTCTTGCTCATCGCGGTTTCGAGCCATTTTTCTGCGTTATGCAGAACCGGGATGTTGCCGAACCGAAGCTTGTTTACCATTCTGTTAAATGCTTCGTGTATGAGTACTTCATCCACGTAGTTGGATTCGCACAGCTCTGTGCCTTTGGCATGGAGCGCGCACACCCATTTGACAACTCCTTTTGTTACCTTTCTTTTATATGTAGAACCGCATTCCGCACACTTGATCTTGCCCGACAATGTGTAGGTGGTTCTTTCACCGCCTTTATTGTGCGATCCGCCCTTGGCATTCATCAGTGTCTGCGCTCTGGCAAACGTTTCGGGATCGATGATTCCTTCATGTGTTGCCGTGGCATAGTACTGATCCATCTCACCTTTGTTGTATTTCTTGGTGAACGGGACGGTAGGCAGTCCGTATTTCTTTTGGTACAGGCTGTCACCGATGTATTTTTCGTTTGTCAGCACATAGTTGACACCTGTGCGTGACCACTCTTTGCCGCCTTTGGATTTGATGCCGGACTTTTTAAGTTGATATGATATATAATCGGTGGATTTTCCGTCAAGGAAGCTTTTAAACATCCACCGTACTACATCTGCTTCAGTTGGTTCTATTACGAGTTGTTTGTCTGTGAGCCGATACCCGTATGGAGCATTGGAGCACACATACTCTCCGTTTTCCATGCGCTTGACATTGGCAAGTCTGAGGTTTTGGGATATCGACATCGATTCTTCCTCGGCGATAGCGGCGAAGGTGTTGATGAGCATCTCATCGCCGACCGACAAGGTGTTGATTCCTTCTTTTTCGAAGAGGATCGCCACACCGAGGAGCTTCAGTTTCTTGGTATATTCGAGTGAGTCTTTGGTGTTTCGTGCGAATCGCGCCATCGACTTGGTGATGACCAGGTCTACTTGCTTCAACTCGCACATGCGTATCATTCTCTGGAACTCGGGACGGATATCAGCTCTCGTACCGGTGATCGCTTCATCGGCGAAGATATCCACCAGAGTCCAGTCTTTATGTTTCTTTACATACTGTGTATAGTATTTGATTTGGTTGGCGAGGGAATTGAGCTGATCAGCGGAACCCGAAGATACTCGGCAGTATACGGCTACTCGCTTTTGCTCTTTGTCAGCCTCGTTTGCCATTGTGATTCGTGTTACCTTTGCCATCAGCTCAACTCCTTTCGTTTTGTCAACCAACATTATATCTGAAATCCGTCAATACTCCAGAGAGAATCGGCGGTATTTCAGAGAATTAACAGAAAGTTATCATTCACGTGCGAAGAGCTTGGCATATACTTCTTCGCTGCAGATTCCTTTCTTTTCTTCAAGGCCGTAAATAATCACGCCCTGATACAGTAACGTGTGCTTATTCTTGTTGAAAAGATCGTAGTTTTCCATAAGTGTAAGCGAGGGAATAAAGATGAATTTATATTCACCATTCATAAGATCGCAGAAATAAGATAAGTAATCGCTGAAAAGTATCCGACGTTCAAAACAATACGGCTCAATACATACGATATCGTTACGTGTATTTTCATACAAGACATCGGGCACTGTGATATCGGGATATTCGATACTGATAAGCTGAACCTTTTCGAACCAAGCACGGATATATTCCTTGAGGGAACCTTCGACCGCTTTATGGTTCAGTAACAGACAGCAAAGCTGGTCTTCGTGAAGCCTAAGCGATTCAAGATCACTTTCATTGATTTCCTTGATATTAACAACTCGCTTGCAGTGGTTTTCAAAACGACTGTCAATGTAAGAAGCAATATCACCGTCCACAATATCGAATTCGGGGTTGAAATAGATGTGTTCTTCTGCATCGAAAATGTCAATTCCCGCCTTGAAGACGTTATAGAGATTACGTGCGAAATCAAATTCGTCATCCTCATAATCGGGATACGAGGGAATGACGAGGAATTTCACCTTCTTTTCCTTGAGTTCCTTTTCAAACTGCCACCTGTCAAGGTAATCCACATGATCTGTAAGCTTTGCGATGGTTCCTGTCTTGGTTTCTGCGTATGCGCACTTGTAAAGCATCTTGATCTCGGGGAGAGTTGCCATGTAGTCACCGGTATCAAAGATGAGTGCCTTGATTTCTTCATCACTCTTGTCTTTGCCGAGTGCATAAGGGATAAAATAAGCGGCCTTTGCGATGTACTTCTGATTGTTGTTGCTGTTTTTCATGGTATAAATCCTTTCTTTATTTAGCCTGCAAGCACAATATCTGCACCTGTCAGTTTTTGATAATATTTCTTTGCACGGAGGTATTCTTGCTCCGTGATGCTCCCACCATCCCGCAGATTTCGCAGGATGGTGAGGATGCGGATATAGTTTGCGTTTTTTGTAGTTCTTTCAGCGATCATCGGCACCTCAGTTCTCGAAGTATTCCTTCGACTTGATCTCTCGGAAGAATTCCTTGATTTCATCGATGCTGTTGACTCTGGGATGTTTTGCGAGTACAGACTGAACACGGTCAGCGTAGGAAGTCTGTGTTGCTCTTGTATCGAGGATGGAGATGAGTCCCGTATCGGTTTCGCTGCGGATCAGGCGGCCGACGCCCTGGCGGAGCTTGATCAGCATTTCCGGTACGGCGTATTCGTCAATGAAGGCTCGTACATTGGTTGATGCGGACTTCTTCTCCTCCATAGTTGCAGAACGCATGGGGAACGGTAAGCGGACGATGATTACAGATGAGAGCTTGTCCCCGACACAGTCGACACCTTCCCACATGGTTCCCGATGCGAACAGTACCGCGTTGTCAGCCTTTTTGAAGTCACTGATGGCAGTCTTGTTTCCTCGCGTCATTGAGATCAGCTTGTATTCCTTGAGTTTTTCCTTGGCGATACTGTAAACCGCACTCAGAGTCTTATATGATGTAAAGAGGATCGCTGTATGTCCGTTGGTTGCCTTTACAAGCTCCACGATGCGGTTGGCAATAGCGGTGATATATGCTTCATCGTTTACCTCGGGAGGCATCGGAAGATCTTCGGGCATATACAGTCTGGTGTTCTTCCCGTAGTTAAACGGAGAAGGTGTGGAGGTGTATTGCTTCTTGTCCTTCTTTGTTCTGACGGTTCCGCTTTCCTTTTCAAAGTAGTTGAAAGATTTGCCGTCGCTCATGGTACCCGACATCAGTACATGATGGTGACCGTTGGTCCAGAGGTAATTGTGCAATGCCTGTCCGATGTTGTTGGGACAGCAACAAAGCGTTACCACTCCGTTCTCGTCAACGTCAGCCCATGTCAGATTCTTGGAGGGACGTGTGAACACATCGAGCGAATGAATAATGATTTGACTTCTTAATCCGCTTGCTCCCGCGATATGTCCGCGCGTTCTTTCCAGCGTTTCGATTGCAGCTTTGAGGTCCTTTATAACCTTCAGCATTACGTCCGTAAGCGGAAAGATCGAACCGCGACCATCTTCGGGATCATCCTCTCGGATGATTCCTTTTATCGCCGAGAAAAGCTTTTTGTTGAGGCTATCTGCCAGCAGTAAGTTCTGCCTATATTCTGCGTGACCGTTTTCATCAGCACAGCTCGTCTTGATCATATTGAGATATTTCGGGATGTCCATCTCACTGAACTTTTCGCCGTATACGTCAATGGCTGCATCCTTGAGCTTGTGAGCTTCATCCACGATTACGAAGTCGCTTCGCTTCAGAAGGTCTGCACGGTCGAAGATGCTCAGTTTTTCGGAGGTGAGATAGAGATTGTGGTTTGTAACCTGAAAATCAACGCCGCTGTTTCTGGAGTCATACTTGAGGTATCTGTAATACTTACATTCACCGTTATACTTGCAGCGAGCACAGCTTCCTCTCACACAGATCTTTTTCTTAACCGATCCGGGGATGCTGAGCTTATCAAGGTCGAAAACCTCATCTTCGTAGTTATCTCTGAAGTACGCAAGAAGCTTTTTGTTTTTACCCGGATCTCTGCGGAGCTTTTCGATGTAGTCCATGTAGCGGAATTTGCAGAAGAAGTGTTCTTTTCCTTTTCTCACTACTGCGATGAGCGGACGGTCAATAAGAGCGTAGTCCATGAGGATCTTCGATAACTTCGGGATTTCTTTTTCGACCAATGCGTTCTGCAGTTCGATGGTTGCAGTTGATATTGTGATCGGCATACACAGTGCGTACTGCTTCTTTGCTACAATACCTGCGATCAGGTATGCAAGGGATTTTCCTGTACCGACCTCGGCCTCGCAGATCGAAATGGAGTAAGTTGTAAATCCTCGATAGATTTTCTTGCTCAGTTCGATCTGCTCCTCTCGGATGTTGAAGCCGTAATCGGGAAGGAGGTTTCTGAATATGGAATCGATGATTTCCATCGGATCCGCCGCCATGTTGTTTGCGTATCTCTTATCACCCGTATACTTGATCGCTTCATAGATGTGCGGAACAAAGTCACGGTGCGAGAGCTTCAAGAGCTTCTTGTTACGGTATGCAAGCGAGCTGTTGTCAGTTGTCATATCGATCACGAAGTAGTACCACTCGTTCATAAGCGGAGCATGATATATGAGATACCTGTGTTCGTAGGTAAAGTCGTATTTGCCGCCTTCGTAGGCGATTCGCTTTGCGATGTATTCCTGCAGTTTTTCGTTGTCATTATGTGTTATTTCATACATGATTAAAAATCTCCTTGGTAAGTAATTTCGTTGGCGACAGAATGGTATGCAGAAGGACTTTGTGTGTCCTTCTGCACAGTAGTTCCGCCGCCAACATAAGTTTGATATGTGGTTTTGGATTCACCGTATTTATCACAGCCCCCGGTGACAAATTACACTGCCCCTTGAGGCGGTGTAATTTATATGGGGAAATGCCGAGTACCTCGCAGTACGTCGTTCCGAGACTTCTTTCTCGGAACCGAGGATCATATATGGCGTCGCAGGCATAAATTCCAGCCTATGACTTCCATATCCCGCCCACCGGCGAGCTGCTTTCGCAGAAGTCTCATTATTCTCCGTTCGTCGTCGTGGCCTGCGAAGCTGTACTGTATACCGCTTCGTCCGTGGCTTGGTTGATCGCTCGTCCGCATCTCTGCGGAGTCATGGCGGCCAAGCTCGGCGGCTCGTCCGAACGGGACCTTCCTCGGCATCCCGATATTCAGTTGTCAACAGGGCTGTGTTTTTGCCCCTCACCTTATAATCCACACTTTTTTTCGATTTGGAAACCAAAAATCAGAAAAAACTTTTTATTTTTTTGAAAATCTTGTTTTTTCTTTTTACTATTGCGGTGTGCGATACTCCAATCTGCTTTGCATACTCACGTACAGTCATGGTTTTAACAGAAAGGAACAACGCGTATATTAATGCGTATTCTTCCTCAGAAAGCACAGTCAGTGCTTTTTTAAGTGTCTCGAGATCACATCTATGTAGGATATCTCGATGAATGTCAGCATCTTCATCCGTAATAACAAATTCGAGTATCTCTTCACTGTCCTCGTTTCCCTCGTAATTCAGAGACAACAACGAGTAGTCGCTATTTCTTACAGTATCTGTTACATACTGCTCGTGCCGTTCATCTTGGCGGAAGGCTTTCATACCAAAACCGGGGACTTCTATCTTGAGGATGTTGTTCTCATCCTCGGGATCGACAAGTTCAATAAATCTGCGGCCTTTACCTTCTTCGGTGCGTAAAAACTCGTAGCCTGACTTGCCGTCCATTTTTTTAAATTTGCGCTTACCGTCCTCAGACAGAATAGTGCCGTTCGGATCTTCGAAATAAAATGTTTTGCTCATTATTTTGTACCTCGTGATTTTGAATTTTGATTACTTGTGTGCTTGCGTATGAATCAAAATCAAAATTACGGATATCGAGCAATATTTTCATGAAATACCGCGGTATAGATTGCTTTAAATATATAAAAGAGATGCCATAACAGCAAAAAAACGCCTGACCGGAATATCCGATCAGGCGTTGTGATATGATATGTGTACTGTGATACAGTTAAGTTGCCATTAGTTCCTACTGTGCAGCAAGAAAATTCATATTTGATAACATTATTTTTTTACGGATAGAGCACCACTCCTCAAATAGCCTTATGGAATGTAATACATCAAATATATGTATCGCCGTAAATTTACATTTGCCAATATGTATTGTAAAATATATATGAGGTGAATTGCAATGAATGACTGTTCATATGCGCTCGGGGATGCTGTCAAGCGCGCCCGTGCCAAGCTTGCTATGACTCAATGTGAAGTTGCGGAGAATGCAAACATGGATGTGCGTACAGTGTTAAATATAGAAAACAACAGAGGCAATCCCAAGCTGAAAGTATTAAACTCGCTTATACATACGCTAAAAATAGATGCACGCGAAATATTCAACCCGGAAATGCAGCGTGAATCTCCAGAGCTATACCGGCTTCGTATACTAATTGAAAGCTGCAGTAAGGAAGAGGCTGCGGCATTAGTTCCATTTATCGAATCAATACTGAACGTCATGCGCAGCAAAGACACAATTATAATTGAATGATTTTATAAATAAAGCCTGCTTCACTATCTTGTGGAGGCAGGCTTTATTTATTACTAGAGAAACAAACTATTATTGGTTTTCTGCTGATAGAACGACCATTTTTAGTTTTGCTATGTTTACAAGCATTTCTCGTTTACATCGCGGACAGAACAGTGGAAATTTTATGAGTACAGTCGATGATAAGATTTTTGTTCGTGTTCGTGCGTGACAATATGGACAGCGCACCCAACGCGATTGTTCGGTATGATGTATGATACATTTGATTCACCTCGTTGTATTATTGTATCAATTCACACTCTGCGTCTTGCGTCGGGCTTTTGAATTGATTGTTTATATAGTTTATTTACCAAAATCAATGCACAAGATTAGCTTCCTTAACTGCAAAAATAGCATGCTCCTCATAGGAGTTTATCCATTCTTGAATCGCGCCCCTTTGAAAAGCAGAAACGTACAAAGAAAGAAACTCCGAAACACACGGACACGGCATATGTTCCCATGTGTTTAGAAACAATCTTGAACATATTTCAGTATTGCTATCCCAAAGTGTGTGAACAGCATATCGCAGAGAACGTTCAATTACCTTCCATGAACATTTTTGATCCTTCGCCAGATCTGCATACAAGCATTTGACCGGCTGGTCTGGAATACTGTCGTGCTGTATCACGTATTCAAGGGCGCGTTCAAGCCTGCGGGATGACTTGTTCCATCGTATGACTCCCAAATGTAATAGCGAAGCGTGGATGTAATCGTTGTAATTCTGGGGGCGGTGCTGTGGATTTTGCATGGTGTAATACCTCCTAAAGTTGAATAAAAAGATTATACAACTTAAAAAGAGGTACTCTCCAAGATTCGACAACAGTCTACAAAATATCCCGTATATTTCCGTTGGCGGTGAACATTCGGAGAACATTTCTGCTATAAAAATCCTTTCATAAAATTAACGTGTACTATTATGTATATGACAATTTCGGGCGAAATTGTTGCAGAAATGTCGAAATTTTTTTGAAAAATAAAAACGCCTACCAAAAGGTAAGCGTTTGATATGTAATTTAGCGAGGATTATTCTTCAGGGCAGCAGACGATGTAAGTGGTTCCGAGCAATTCTTGTTCCATATAGTCGCACTTTTCACATGATGTGACATTGTACATTTCTCTATAGCATCTAGGACTTGTTGCTTTTTTCTTATGTGTTACTACCGAAACAGCATCGTGTACAAGGCTGTGACCTGTCAGCCAACACCAAGCATATGTCTGTATTCCGGAATCACCATAGACTAATTTATCGGCAATCAACTGTTGCTGTTCAGTATTTAGCATACTATCTTCGCTAAACGTTACAACAATATTGGAATTTTCGGTTTCATATTCATAAACGCCAATTGCGGAAGAATAGGCTGTAGTATTTATAATAAACACAAGGCAAAGAATAGGGATAATCAACATTTTCATTCGTTTCATGATGCATACCTCTTTTAATAAAGATTTTCGAGTAGCTCTTTAAGCAACTCCATATTGTGTGTTGAAACATTATATGTCCAACTGTTGTGTGTAGCAACGGCTACATATAATTCCGTATCATCTGTAATATAATATGAAATGCCATTAGCTTCATATATAATTGAACTTGTGGATAACTTACTAATATCGGTTTCATGTGCTTCAACGTAAAATGATCCCATGCCGTCCGCAAATGTGATAGTACATACGAAGTTCTCACCTTCGCCTGAACAAGTTACATATTTGATTTTAATGCCATCAGGCAACTTATGAAAGTACATTATATTAAGATTTTCGGCTTGAATCAACTCATCTAAGCTCTCATAAATAGCCATTCTTCCAAGATAAGTGAACGTTATCCCTCCGTCATCAACCGATGCCCCAGCGCCCAAGTTCAGCACATTTCTAACCATATCGCGGAACGCAGGAACAAAAGCATATGCGGAAACCGTACCGCCGATAGCGAGTGCCACTGCGCAAATAATTGCGATCAAACGGCGCTTACGGGGTGTGCGGCGCGGAGTTGTCGAGGTGCGCTTTTCATTGCAAGACTTATTCATGATGCTAGCAATATTACGCTCGATCTGCTCGTCTGTTACATCAACTTCCGGCATCAGTTCTGCTAAATATGCGTTACACTCCATGATAAGTGCCATGTCGATTTCATCATCGGGCTTGTCCAATTCAGCGTCGATAACTTCTCCAAGCCACTTTATCATAGATTCTTTGTCAAGAATAGGGTTTTGCAATTTTGTCACCTCCTTAATACTTCAAGATGAATTAAACATTTTATCACCTCCTACTTATATATGACAATTTAAGCAGGAAATGTTGCAGGTTTTCGAAAAAATTTTTTATTTTTTTAAATTTTTTTTATTTTTCCTCATCAAACATGCCGTCGAAATATGGTCTTAGCCGTTTTCGTAGCCTTGAAAGGCTCGATCGCAGCGAGACTTCTTTGATTTTTAGCTCTGCTGCGCACTCCGCATGCGGTCGACATTCGATAAACACCATCTTAAATATCAGCCAGTCATGCTCCGACAGTTCTTGTTCGATTTTGTGAAGATGTTGCCTCGTTCGTATATCTTCGATATGCTGTTCGATTGGATCGGAACTATCTGCAGTATTTTCGTGATCGTCAAGGCTTTCGGCTGATTGATGCGCTCGCAAGTGCTCAAGCACGATAAACCGCGCGGCTCTCATCAGCCATGCCCCTAGCTGTTCGTCATTCTCGAATCTACATTCATCACGTTTCGCCCATAGTCGTAATAGGGCTTCCTGCGCGACCGCTTCGGCATCTATCGCCGTGTTGCGCTTCGATGCCACATTGAGGAGCAAGACGCGATAATATCTACGATATATGTTGTCATAATCGACACCAATATTTATCACGTCATCACCTCACATTCAGATTTTTCTACATTATATCATAAAAATCTTAACAACATGTGAACAAAAGCCCAATTAAATTATATTGTAGGTGTGCACAAAAAGTGTACTTTTTGGCAGATTTATGGTTATTCAAAAATACTACAATTTAACCTACAATACTATGTATTATGCATATATTTTTGCCTTGATTTTTGTGCGTATTTGAAAAATAGCACATTATATTTTGTCCTGTCAAAAAGTACACTTTAGTGTCAGTTTGTGTCATGCCGTGCTACTTTGAGAACGCATATCACGTAGTCTGCGATAAAATGTGCGCTCGCTAATATTATATTTTGTGGTGATTTCGCGGATCGATATATATTTTCGTTCCCATCGCTCAACGTCTGATATGAAGTCCACAGACAGCTCTGTTCGCGGTCTGCCGAATTTGACGCCGCGCATTTTTGCTGCTGCGATTCCTTGTGCTTGGCGTTTTCTGATGTTCTCGCGTTCGTTTTGGGCAACGAATGAGAGCAGTTGAAGTACCATATCACTGATAAATGTGCCAAGTAGATTTTTTTCGCGTCGTGTGTCAAGTAGTGGCATATCGATGACGACTATGTCTACTTTTTTCTCTTTGGTGAGTATGCGCCATTGATTTTGTATCTCTTCGTAATTGCGCCCGAGGCGGTCGATGCTGAGGATATACAGTATATCACCCTCGCGTAGCGTTCGGAGAAGTTTTTGATAGTTGGGACGATTGAAATCTTTGCCCGACTGTTTGTCCATATAAATGTGTGCGTCTGTTATATTGGCTTCTTGCATTGCAATACGTTGACGATCTTCGTTTTGGTCGTGACTTGACACGCGGATATAGCCATAGGTTTGTGACATAGGTGTGCTCCTTTTAAAGTCTGTTTGTGCTTATTATACGCAAAAGAAAAAGAATGAACCGTAATGGTCCATTCTTGGGTAAAATGGGTGATAAAAAATATTTTTTAAAATTCTTTTCGATTTCTTGCAACAAAATGCACCTTTTTTGTCATATATATAGTAGAGGGGGGATTTAGGGGTGTTTTATTTGGCTTCAGGTGGTGATAGGATAAGTAAAGTTGCATTGATCGGAGTGAATTCTGCCAATCCCGTAAAGAAGTAGAATAATATATGGATAACGGTGAATTGATCTTTTGATACATACCGCTTGAGACAATGGGACGGATGATGCGCAAAATAGAAGTAAATATTTGTTATATAAAACCATATGTAAATTGTACGGTGTAAATTTTATAGACGCTGTAAGCCTCTCCAATTTATGTTTATACGTTAATATATTTTAAGTAATCATCACGGTTTATATGCGGATTAGTCACCACAGCACTTCTATAATTCACCTCACGAAAATTGATTAGGAGGACTAAAAATGAAATTAGTAATAAGAGAAATAACCAAATCTTACGGTACAAATCTTGCACTTAATAAATTTTCAGCCACTCTTGAACCAGGGATTTATGCGCTCCTAGGTCCGAACGGTTCGGGCAAATCTACGCTTATGAACATTATTACAGACAATCTAAAAGCCGACTCTGGTGAAATAACTTACAACGGGGAAAATGTGCTGAAAATGGGAGAGGACTTCCGTGAGAAGGTAGGTTTCATGCCGCAATATCCGGGATTATACCCGAACTTTACCATTGAAAGATTTATGTGGTACATGGCAGCACTAAAGGGTATCAACAAACTCACCGCAACAAAGGAAATACCTGAAGTTCTATATGCCGTGGAGCTTTATGATGTTGCAAAACAAAAGATCGGAGAACTATCTGGCGGTATGAAGCAGCGTTTGGCACTTGCGCAAGCTGTTCTCGGCAGTCCTGAGATATTGATTCTTGACGAGCCTACGGCAGGACTTGACCCTAAACAGCGAATTAGTATCAGAAACTACATATCAAAAATTGCATTTAATAAAATCGTTATTATTGCCACTCATGTAGTTTCTGACATTGAATTTATTGCACGTAATATTATCATGCTAAAAAGAGGTGTTGTTGTGGATGATGCACCACCTCATGAATTAATACAAAAAATTGAAGGCACAGTTTGGAATGTCCCCTGCTCCGAGTCAGAAGTTCAGATTATTCAAGAGCAGTTTCGAGTGATAAACATTGCAAGGGATGATGATTCAAGATGTATTAAACTCCGAGTCTTATCGAAAAATCAACCCAAAGCTTCTGCCACACTTGCCTCACCAAATCTTGAAGATTATTATCTTTACATATTTGCTGATGCCCTTCACCAAGAGGATGATGACTATAATTTAAGATGATAATGGTAGCTTTGGTAAGGTTCAAGTTAAAAGGTTTTGTCTGACTTGACATAATAGACACATTTCTGCGCTTTGGTGGTTTAGATAATTAAGACATCGTGGCGACTTAATTGCCACACTCTTAAAGGAACTTATGGGCCATTTTTCTGAATCAATTTTTACTCATAAATGCATTTTATACGAGGGGGTGATTCCAATGTGGTAATTATATTTTAAAAATATCATGCGTTCAACAAAATTATTAAAATATGGAGGTCTTTTACTATGACAGCATTAGCAACAAAACGTAAATTTATCTGTGCCTTAATTATTATTACACTCGCTTTTGCCATGATTGTGCCAGCATATGCATTCCAAGAATATACATATGCATATAGCGGTTCAATTGAAGCTATAGGTAGTTTGTATGTTTATCAAATAGACGATTACGTAAGAATCGGAATGGCCACAACTTATGTAAGTGGTGGCACGGGTATTGCATCTACATACGCTTATCTATATACAAATCATTCGGCATATGGCCCTTATGAAGCGTCTGCTACCGGCTCAATGTCAAACGGTGTCTTGGCAAGCACGAAGAATAAAGTATTTCCAGAGGGGATAGTAACGTCAGTTTCGTGTTCTCATCATGTAGTATTGCCGAATGGAGATGTATTGACCCCTGCAGGACAATCTTATATAGCTTAGGCTAATTGTGCAACTTAAGCTTAGTATAGTCAGGACCACCAGCCGTGCTGGTGGCTTGCGACAGCACCCTTAGGGCATTCCACACGTTGAGCCTATAGGCTCGTTGAAAAATCCGCCACTTGCGGCAATTGCCCTACCACTATTGAAATAGTAAATATCTATAGCCGTTTTGATAGCTTAAATTTTATTATTTGCAAAGGGGCGGGTTCCTCGCTTCGCTCGGATAAATAAACTGGGCAAATCTAAAGCTTTTGGAAACCACTAGCACTGCTGGTGGTTTTCAGGATACAAAAAGGCTGTCGGAACAATTCAATATTTGTTCTGACAGCCTTTTAAATCCACAGCATCATAAATATATCAGAAAGGCGCTCATGAAAGCGAAAATTGACTCATGAAAAACAAATTTCCCAAAGTAATTATTTTGTTTATAGCAATTTCTATTATAATCTGTTCATGCGCTAAAAATGAACAAAACTCTCCACTAACGCATAGCGGTAATAAGGCAAAAACTATGGCTGTATATAACGATGTCATATATTTTTTTGACGGTTTTTCAATTTATTGTACACCGTCTCAAAACCGTGAAGCTGTTACATATCCGGTATGCTCAGACTCACTTTGCTCTCACCAGAATGAACAATGCCCCCTATATCTCGGTATGCAACCTTATTTGATGGCGATAGATTACCAAGAAAGCGCCGAAAACGATGGTTATCCGATCATTTATGTATCTTCAAATTATGTCTTGCCTAACACGGACATGAAAAGCGAAGGCTTTCGCATTATACGCTATGATACAAAGTCAAACAAAAGCACAACCATATTATCAAAAATCCCTAATCCGATAAATTGCTTTTATTTGTATGGCGATAAAATTTTTTATACTCAAAATGACGGAGATGAGGGCTATAACATTTATTGTACCGATAAGACAACCAAGAACAGTTTCAAATTGTCTAATTCTAAAGGCGATTCATATACCATAATTGGTGCAACAGAGTCGCACATCTATTACAATGATTTATCTGGTAATATTTATCGTGCAACACATGAACTTGACGATTCCGAATTTGTAACCGCAAGCGCATCGGTTTATGGTTCAAGTTATATTTACGATAACTGTCTGTATTATGCTTCAGATGTTGAAGTTTCGGCAACTATGGGAAAAACCGATGTATATACATGCACAATATACAAAAAAGCGTTATCCGACATATCTTCAAATGCTACGCTTCTTTTTGACGGAGTTTTATACAATGGTATGCCTTACTTTTTCGTGTACGATAAATGGGCATATTATTGTCTGGGTGAATTTAATTTCATTGGCGAGGGCTTTTATTATGATATAGACAACAACAAAATGGGTATTGATGTATATGAGGAAGGTTGTGATAAAATATACCGTTTTGATTTAAATGAAGCTGCTGATAAACCATTTATTGATTTGGGAGATTCGCACCTATATTCCTTTCTTAATGCCCACGGGGACAACATAATTATTGGAACCTATACAATAAGCTCTGATCTGACCGAAGCGTTCACTCGGAGTACCAATCAGCAGATTTATAATATAAAAAATAAAATTTTTAAGCAAATCAATCCATAAAATATTTGTGGAGGACAGACAATGCTACTGTTTTACGAAATCAAAAAAACGATAACGTCAAAGGTGTTTTGCCTTATTTTATCGGCCATTATGCTTTGCAATGTGTTCTTTGCCTTTTATTCCGGATTAAAGAAATCCGATGGGATTCCCGAAGAATATTTCATTGATGTTATGAAGATGTATAATGAGAATCCTGATTTTGTTGAAGATGAAGCTGAAAGATTACGAGAAAGCCTTTTAAAACAAGCCGAATACTATACATATTGTACGGAAAATGGATTACCAACCATTCCATTTGTTCATGAATTTAATTATATAGATGATGGAAAACATACGGATTTTGATTTGTTGCAAGCATTTATTGATAATCGTAACGCTGCCATAGATTACCCAAATATAGTATCCGCACACATAAAACAAGCAGAATTAAATAAGCAACGCAACCTATTTTTATCGAGTGCGCAGGACATACAAAGTACAGTATATCAAGATAAAATTATCGAACAGTACACATGTATTTTAAATAACAACAATGTGTCTTTTGATTATGTTTATGGATGGGATAGACTTTTAGACTACAATGGGAATATAGTCTTTTCTCTATGCTGTGCGGTAATAATATCAGTTTGGATATTTATCTTCGATAAAACTAATAAGTCTGTCACCCTTATTAAATCCACCAAGAATGGACGAAGAAAAAACACTGCGATAAAAATGCTTGCAGCGATTCTGCTATCACTTACTGCAGTATTTTGCATTTATCTAATAACTTTCGTAATACATGCTACTACAATCGGTTTTTCAGATTACCGTTTTCATATTCAGCTATTGCCAAACTATGCATTGTGTCCGTGGATATTAAATTTTTTACAAGTATATTTTCTTAATTTTTGTATAACCTCATTAGCAATTATCCCGATTATCATGATTAGCATTTTAATTTCAGAACTAACCCGTAGCTATTTTTTATCTATTCTTGGAAGTTCTATCGTAATTGGTTTGAATTTGTTCTTCTATAACAGCCACACAGCATCTACAGTTTTAAAATTAAATTTGTTCTATTTAACCTCCCCTAAGGATTTCTTTTCAAAATATCAAGTAGCATTCTTGGGAAACCGCATTTGGGAATTGTATGTATTTGCCGTAGTCGTATATTTAATTGTTTCTGCCCTATCTGCGTTTTGTATAATATTTTTCGAAAGTGAGTTCAGTAAAAATTATTTAAATACTAAAAAATCATTATTTAAAATATACTTTCCTCAAAGCAGAATCTCTAAAAAATATTCAGAAAAAAAAAGCTTAAAAACATCAAACTTGTTTATGTGGGAGTGTTATAAAAAGCGTATATTACTTCTTGTGAGTGGTGTATGCATACTGGTGTATATAATAGGTATTTCTGTCAGCGTCCCCACTCTTCCAGCTTCTGACCACCTTTACCGCGAATATGCTAAAATTTTACATGGAAAAATTACCGAAGAAAAATTGCAATATATTAACAGCGAGGCAATATTTATAAATGATAAAATTTCCTGCTACGAAAAGATGTTCGTCGATTACCAAAGCGGAAATATATCATTTGATGAATATAGTCTATATCTTGCGGATTATAAGTATTCTGTTGCTCGTCATGATGTAATCGAATATGTAAAAAACTATGCCGAATATTTAGTTGAGTGCAATAAGGATGGAATCGAGGCTGTTTTCATTTATGATACCGGCATCAAAAAAATAATCGATCCCAATATAAATATTTTGCTAGTTATACTGATAATTCTATTTTGCGGGAATACCTATCCCATGGAATACATGCGTTCTTCATCGGCTTCTCCCATATGTGATGTGATTTGCACAACGAAATTTGGACGCAAAAAAACATTTACTACAAAAACGGTGGTATGTATAGTCATTTCGACTGTCTTGTTCGTTATTATCAAAATTGCAGACATAATGAATATCTGCCTGTCATATTCGATGGATTCACCATTTGTTTCCATTGCGAGTATCAAAGAATACAGCCAACTAGGAAATATTACAATAATAACTTATCTGGTTTTAACGTATCTCTTTTCATATTTGTTTATTATTATGCTGTCAATTTTCACTTCCGCATTATCACAAATAATAAAAAACCCCTTAGGTGTGTATTCTGCTGTGATTGGTTTTGCAATGCTTCCATATGTATTCAATTTGTTAGGATTCAAAGGTGCAAAATATATTGATTATTTATCACTGTCAAACGGGAATAATTTGTTTGATTTATCATATGACCTCGTTCCAGAAAATCCACTATTAATTGTTATACTCTATGCTGCAAATTTGATGTTAATTGCCACATTTCTTCACATCTTGTCCTTTAATAATTATGTGAGGAGAAGGTAATCTGCTAAACTTTATTTATACGTCAGCAAATAGTCAAAAAGGTACCGAAGAAAGCATCGAAGCTTTAGACCAAAAACAAAGTTCCTAAAGAGACTTGTTTTTGCAGATAAAAAATAGTATAATGTAAGCAGTAAGCGAGTATGAAGATAATGATAACAAGCGTTAAGAAACGAGAGGAGATACAAATATAATGGCATGAGTTTTACACTTCCTTCATATAGCGAGAACGTTCTATATCTTCGATTTTGTTCAGACAGTGTATTCTTTGTCTTTATGCGGTGCAAATATTGAATTACAAGTTTGACCACAGCTTTGACCACTTTCACGCACGGACTACACGCACACAATACACGCGAAAGCGCCAAACGAAATTTTTTCGCTCTGAATGTGGTCGAAAAGCACTAAAAAAGCCCGTCACTACAGACTTTTACGAATTTCGGGACCAAGAAGTCGGTAGTTCGAACCATTATTGAGGGAGAGCAATTTAATGATTCTTTGGGGACAAGCAAATTAATAAGATTTATATAATTAAGTATTGTATAACTATTTCGGTTAATATGATTCCTATTTTTAACGTTCAAGAGAGGCCGCTGTGAGCTATGCCATAGTCCACGCTGCAGACAGACTTCTCCCTTGGTTGTGCGGTTACTTAATGCACGTGTACAAGTTCGACTGCTTTGAGCCGTTGGCGCGTCTTCGATGCGTCAGGCTTACATATCCTTTGCTTTCAAGCTCTTTGATCGCACGTTTGACCGTCGACACACTGCATTTGTTGTCGGCTGCAATCTTCTTGTGTGACACATAACAGTTCTCGTGCTTTCCCTGACGATCCCGCAGATAGCGGTAAATTAATACCGCCATCGCCGAGACCTCATCCATGTAAATCATCTCGAATTCTCTCATCGACAATTACTCCTTCCTTGTTGATAATGTAATCAGTTTCCTCGCCTGCAGGCAGATTTGACTGTGACATGGGCATGCTGTCACCAGCGGCTTCGGTATCACCATCCGCATCCTCTTCATCCTTAGTATCTGCCGGTTTAGGGCGTTGTCCCGGTTTACGTGGAGCTGAGTTGGTCTTTGTATAGCTTTTGGCTTCAATATCGGATTTGTGTACGGCTTTTTCCTCGTCACTCATCTTATCGCCTACGCTTTTATTCTTCGGCGGATATAACGTTGCGATCGGAGCTTCAAGGATTTCTCTGTTAGCATAAGAGACCGCACGGTTACCCTTGTCCGGTACAACATACACTTTCTCCGGAAAAACGATACCCCATTTGAAGAACAGCTTCAGCTTGACTTGCATCGGATAGAAGCCTGTCTTCATAACGCAGAATGTACCTTTGGGCAAAGACTTCAGTTCATCCGGTGTTAATAATGCTCGCTCAATCATCTGTAAACTCTGCGAAGGATCATTCTTGCTTCTGCTGACGGAGCCTGACTGCACCGTCTTCGAACCAAGAGCTTTTGACAACACCTGTGCAGATTCACTGTTAGGCGCAAAACCGCCGAATACCGTGAGCTGAGTGTTATCCGTGATGATCTCACAGCCTTCCTTGCCGTAGTTCTTTTGGAGCTGTGCAAAGGACTGAATGATCGCTACAATGGATACACGACGCGAACGTGATGCCGAGAACATCATCTCTGCACCTTCGATCTTCGGAATCGTACCGAACTCATCAAGATACATCATGACACGGTTCGGCAGACGACCGTCGTGCTCATCGGCAACTGCAAGGATTTCGCGGTACAGTTGCTGTACGATCAGTGATACCATAAAGTGCTTTGAAGTGTCTTCCTCCGGGAGTACGATAAAGATTGCGGATTTCTGATTGCAGAATTGCTCTGCATCAATGGCGGTATCAAAACACAGAATCTGTTCAAGCTCGGAGTCGAGGAATGCATTCAGTCGTGACAGTGCCGTTGACATGACCGAAGACATTGCCTGCTCGGAAGTGTTGATGGCTGCACCCGCGAACCACTTGGCTTTGTGTTCATCCGGAAGCCTTGACATAAGCTGATGGAACTGTGTTTTGCCTCTTTGTGCCGAGGGTGCGAGAAGGTCCTGAATGATCTTGAACACTGATACAATGTGTCGCGTTTCGGGCGGACAGAATTCCGCTACGAGAAGGATGGATGCAGTCAGCAGACCTTCGGCTGCATCGTAGAAGAATGCGTTCTGACCGAAGCTTGCGCCGTCCATACCCGACAGAATGATCGTCTTGGAGATGATCTTCGCGTACTTCTCGGCTTTTGCTTTGAATGCGAGATTGTCGGGTTCCTTCTTCCAAAGATCCATATACTTGTTTACAAGGTGGAGCAGATTGTTACCGTCAGACTTGGTCGGATTACGAAGGTCAATAACAGCAACCTTGTAATCATAATACTTGCTGGCGATCTCACCGTAGTGTCGGTAGAGGTCGCCTTTTGTATCAGACGTGATAAAGCTCATTCCAGATGCACAGGCATATTCCAGATTCGGGTACAGGAAGTATGCAGTCTTACCGACACCGGCGGCACCGATCATAAGTGCATGAACGTCACCTGTATCGACAAGCGCGGTTGTACCGTTTTTTCCCGAATTGCATCCGACTACGATACCTTGCTTCTCGGCATCCGGACGATTCTTTCCCTGACGCCACAGTTCAGGTGTATACGGCACGTGTTGATAGGCTTTCTTGATTTCCTCTTTTCGCGCCCACCTTGCAGTACCGTGCTGACCGTCACCGACAGTCTTTGCTTTAATGTTATTGAGGTTATAGATATGTGCAAGTACGGATATGCCGCCAAGCAGAATTATCATAATCAGCGACACAAGCACCAGTTTTTCAATGCCGCTGGATTCTGCCCATGAAAAATCAAACATAGCTCTTTTTCTCCTTTCCGAGATAGTTAAGTAAACGAATGCAGTCCATGCAAACCTTGAGAATCGGTCGGAGGAAAAGATTCCGGTCACAGATCAGCTGTGGTGTGTCGTACACGGCTTGCACAGCCTTCATATCCGCGTCAAGCCGGCGCAGGCGTGTTTGTGTGTCACCGTTGTCAGCATGTGCAACATAGGTCTTTACAAGCTCTGCTTCGAGGTCTTTCCATTCGATCGGTTCAAGAGATTTTCTGCATTCGTCCTTTGCAAGTAAAAGAAGCAGACCGAGAAAGTGCTCGATCTGCTGTTTGCGGTTATATTCATGTGCATTGATAAGAGCGGTGTACGCATCGCAGGTTTTACGGTAAAGCATAGGAGGCTGTTTGGTACAGGATGCTTCCTCGATTGCTTCTGCACACAGTTTCCGTATTGCTTCCGTTTCATCGGCTTCAGCGGGAATCGGTGAGATGCCGTTCATGGCTTTTACATCCTCATCCCAATCCTTATTGACGGAGTGGAGCATACGGACATTGTTGTAGCCTTTACTTTCAAGAATGCCCTTGATGCGATGGCAAGCGCTGATGCCTGCGTTGTCGTTATCAAGGCACAGCACGATCTTCGTGAGCTTCGGATTCATCTTCAAGCGATGCAGTATCGCACGTTCCGAAACTGAACACAATGCCACATAGGAGTGCTTCTGCCAATCCTTCCGGTGAAGCGCAATGAATGCAAGCATATCCACGGGTGCTTCGAATACGAAGAGCCATTCGCTTTCACCATCGTGGTGGAATGAATACTCCGCTTGACTTCCGGCTTCGGTGCATTTGAAATTGCTTCCGGTCGCACGGCGGTGACAGTGCTTTGGTACTCCTTCTTCATCAAGACCGAGGAAGATGCAGTTGTGATACTGCGAATCCTCGTAGAGTGTTTTCTCTCTTGCAAAGTGAGTGATCACATCCCGTGCAATGAAGCGTTTCTCCATGAGGTATGCATAGACATGATTCATCGTCGCATTCGGCTGCGGGAGTGTCAGCACCTTTACCGATTTCGGCTGATACTTCGGCGGAAGTGTCTCGCTCACGGAGTCGCCGATCAGCTCGGCAACGGCATCTTGGAATGACAGTCCGTAATAGCGCATCACGAAGCTGACAGCATACCCGCCTTTTGATTCATAGTGCGTATACCATTCGTATCCGTGAATCCAAACTTGGTGTCGTTCCCATAAATACTGATTGCCGCAGTGCTTGAGTGTTTCTCCGCGTGACATAAGGAAGGCGGCGAGGTCCGTCTGGTTCGCCGCCGTGATTTGTGATTCTGTATAGTGTGGCATCGTTGCTCCTTTCTCGAGTGGTGATATTATAATAAAAACGGAATATTCGTTTTTAATCTTGACAAATTGGGAATACTATGTTATAATTGATATAGTTAATTCCATCGTTCATGTAATTAAGGAGTGATTTATCTTGAAACTTCTGAAAATATCCGTATCCGGTCTTCCTCTGTTTGGCGACACCTGCGAGATCGATTTTGTTGCTATGCAGCGTGTAACCTCCGACAACGCCGAAAAAATGAGTGTGCTGTTTTCAAGCACCACACAGACCTTCTATCAGAACAATGTTCTTTCATTCATCGGTATCAACGCTTCCGGTAAGACTTCTATTCTGAAACTAATAACTTTTGTCGGAAGCCTGATGAATAACGAATCGATCAACAACATTGATCACGTTGAAGTTCTCGATAGTCTGGGAAATGACAGCCTTGTTGTTTTTGATGTATACTTTGCTTCCGATGACGGCACTGTCAATTTCCTGCACACGGTTATCGGCAAGCAGAAGAAAAGATTCGTCATCCTCGATGAATTCATTAAATCCAAGCCCTGTGCCAAGATCAAAAACAAGAACGATATTTTTTCTTTCGGTCCCATCGCCCGCTCCGTAACGCGAGACAAAGATGAAGCATTCCTGCTTGATGATGTCAGCATCATGGTAGCCTACAACAAAAAACATCCCGATACACTTTCGGTTACGGATATGCTTCACTATACCAACACCAACGAACTTTCCATCGAAGAGGACTGTCCCGCCGAGCTGATTGCTTTCTTTGATCCGAGTGTGGAATACCTCCATGTCAGAAAGAATGGCAAGGACATAGACATTCGGCTGAAATTCTTTGCCGGTGAGGAAATCCCACTGAATCAGATGTCTGATCTGAATCGTTACTTGTCCTCCGGTACTATCAAGGGCATCAACACATTTCTGAATGCTGTCCGCGCTTTTGAAACGGGAGGATACCTGATCGTGGATGAGCTTGAGAACCACTTCAACCATGAGATCGTATCGACTCTTATTCGCTTCTGCATGGACCGCAAGGTCAACCCCAAGGGAGCAATGCTCATCTTCTCCACCCATTATGCCGAGCTTCTCGATGAATTCGAACGCAACGATAATATCTACGTCGTCCGAAACAGAAATGTCATTACTGCTGAAAACCTATCAACAATCCTCAAACGCAATGACATCAAAAAGAGCGAGGCATATCAGAGCGGCTTCCTTGAAGGAACCGTCCCGATGTATGATGCGTACATGGATCTGAAAAAGAGTCTGATGCGCTCACGCAAGGAGGGCAACTGATGGAGCTTACAAAATATGTTGCCTGTATCTGTGAGGGTGCGGCAGAAGCTGCGATCATGCGGACACTGCTTGACCACGATCGGCTGATATTCACCTACGATGATCTGCTCGATGGAGATATTCTCCGCTGCCGCAGTGCGAAGAATTTCGAAGAACAGCACTTGAGAAAAGGCTTTACCGAAAAAATTACGGTTCTTCGCATCCTTGACTCTCACCGAGAAAATTTTCCGCTTTCGAAACCGTACCAGCACAAGATCGATGTCATAAATGTAATCACTGCACCGGAGATTGAGATGCTCGTAATTTTAAGTGAAAACAAATACGATGCATTCAAACGCGCTAACAAGAAGCCCAGCGAATTTTGTGTGCAGGATCTGCATTATAAAAATGTCAAGAGCACCGAATTTGTTACGGACTACTTTTCAAACGTGGATAAGCTCATTGCCGCCATCTGTGAATACAAGCGTGTATCACAGATACAGCGCGGTGAATATGCACTTGCGGACTTGCTTAAATAACTGACAAACGGAACCCGCCGAAAAGCTGGTTCCGTTTTACATTGTAAGGTTTTGTCCTTTCTTCTTTGCCTCGATCTCACGTTTCAGCTTGCTGTCAACTGTGATAGCGGGATTGTCCACAATCTCCTGATAGCGGTCACGGAATGTATCAGCGATGTCTTTGCCGAGACGTGTGACCTTCGTGAGAATCTGCGGCTTGTATTGGTTTGAAGTTGATGTTGGTTGCGCGCTTGATGAAGTATTCGTCGAGGCGCTTGTTGTGGTATTGCCTCCTGACGATGTACCTGATGTTGTGGTAGTACTTGTAGCTGTGGTATGCGTATCATCTTGTGATAGCGGCTCATCATCTGTAAGTCCAAATGCGAGTTCCGATGCGCGTTTGATTACCGAATTGCGAATCGGTTTGAAAGCATTCTCCTGTGACAGCGGAAGCCGCTTCGGTGGCACGTCTGTGTAGGTCTGATAGATAAGGCATTTGCACTCATACCATAAATCGTAGAGCCTTTTGATGCGCTCATCTTCTGCCAGCTCATCAACGATGCCATCGACCATTGCTTTAACGGGTTTTGGAAGATACCCATACTGCTTTTTGCCTTTGACTGTTTTCAGTCGGTTGGATAGTTCAGTTACCATCTTCACGATCTTCGGGTTTGTGCAGAGTCCTTGCTCCACCATCATGCAGAGTTCATTGAATTCATCAATGGTCTCGCTGTTGAGCGCATTGCGGCGTTCGGTTTGCTGATCGTATATTTCCGCAAGTTCATAACGAAAGATTTCCGTACCGAACAAGTGGCGCAGACGATCAATGCCGTTCTTGTCAATATAACCGCGCTTCTCCTGACTCGTTGAGTATAACATGAGGTGCATATGAGGGTGATGCGATTCATTGTGAAATGCTCCGTACCATTTGAGCGCTCCGAGCGGGATGTTGTGTTCCTTTGCAATGAGGTCTATTTTACTTCTTGCAAGGTCACGCCATCGCTCGGCAGTGTTGTATCCGAGTCGTTCGGCATCTTCACGTTTTACGGAAACGATAACTGTAAATACATTCCCTTGAAATGCACGAACGGCATCTGCTTCTTTTTGAATGTCGATGGTCGGACCTTCATCAGAAAACAATCCGTGTGCACCTTCTATCCGTTCCGCCCTTGGTCGTGTAGCAATATAGTCGAGGTAGGTTTTCTCGTTTAGAAGCTCCGGGTAGTTTTCAATGACTGCAGATATAAATTCCGAAGCTGAAGCACGTGTGCTGCACTCCATGTAGTCCGAGTATTCGGAGAGATACTTGCAGGATGGTTTGGCTCTCAGAAAACTTGCGATCAATTCCTCCTGCGGCTTGGTTGCCGGTTTCATGCACCACGCATCCCCCGCTTTATCAACGCCGGGACGAGTACCGTAGTATTTCAGCAGTCCTCCAATATCACGGACTGTTTTTTCAGAAGAATAATATCTGCATTTCACAATGACTCTCGGCATCTTTATTCACCGCTTATGAATGCTTGCTCATCTTTAATGGCATCTTTCAGATAAATGTAACCGTGATGCTTACGAACAAGAGCATAGGCTCTGTTATCAAGCTCGCGCATTTCAGCATCTGTCATTTCAAGCAGACTTGCGCCAACCATAAGATTGGTCTTGCAGGTTTCCACTGCAGTTTTAAATTCTAGATGCGAGAGTTGACCGATTGAGTTGGCAAGCTCGGCACGAAAGAGTTTTGAAATGCGGTCATAAAAAATATCAAGACTTTTTTCGCCGTCAATTTCCGCGCAGTATCTTCGGATTGCTTCTGCGACAAATTCGGTTTCATTACCGTCTTTTACATATTTGTGGGTTTGAATAAGCTCCGCAACACTCGCCTGAAACGCATAGGTTTTCTTCTTTCTTTCAGGTGCTGCAGGCTCAATTTTATTGTTTTCGGGCATGATATACCTCCATATTTTGCGATTTTTTGTGTATGGTATAATGCTGGTATTTTTGCGGTCGATGCCTGTATCGAAAAATTTTCGGTTTTGCTTCAAAAGCCCCCGAAATCCCCCTTACAGCCCGCTGTTGCGGGCTGATGTGGCTGTGATGCTGAGCTTAATGCCAGCATCACTTTAACCCGCTTAAAAATAAGTTCCGCCCCAAATCCCCCGAAAATCCGCAGAAATCCGTATTCCTGCAGACTCCGAGAGATCCGGGCGGAGTATGCCGCCACACAGCCGTCAACGACCGCCGACACGCGGTCTTATTCCGACTCGTGGGTGTCTGCTCCCACATCGGGCTTCTCGTCCGACACTGGGCGACGTGGGGCGACGTTTCGTCTTTGAGGCTTCGGCTCCTCCTTGGGAGTCAACTCCTCCTTCTTCTCGATGAAGTCACGCACCTGTACCGGTACATACTTCTTGTAAAGCACTTCCATGTACGCTTCCAGCTCTTTGGTCACATCCGTCTGCTTGTCGGAAAGACAGACTGTGATGGCTTCGAGCTTCGCGTCATCGTATTCGAATTGAATGGGTGTTGGTTTCATATTTCCTCCGTTATAATTTGAATGACTGACCGGTATCGACCGAGGCAAGCGAGAAATTATTGAGCGGAGAGACTCCGTTATTGTAGTCCTCCACCATCTTTTCCGCCTCGGTCATCGTGTGCGCTGAGTCGTACCAGCGGGATTCCATCTCGGAGAGCGTCGCCTCAATCGTGTCACAGACGTGATCCGAATAGGACTTCGCCGCTTCAAGGAAAGCATCCCGCCCGACTTTCTTATAGAGTCCATGCAGAGTTTTCATCTTACCGTGAGCCATGAGTTGCACCTCACATAGATAATACAGGACCGCTCGGAGCGTTTGACTGCTCGCCGCCGTCCTGCTTTTGCTTCATGGTCTGACGCTTCGAAGGCTTACCGCTCTTCTGCTCGGGAGCTTCATCCTCCTCGGGATTCTGCGATGCGATGTACTCCTGCACATCCTTTGGCACCTGCTCACGGTACAGCTCATCGAGATGTTCACGCAGTTCACCCTCAAGAGTTTTGTTCTGCTTCTCGAGATAATAGGTCAGCGCATTGTACTTCGGCGAAGACATCTGCGCGGAGATCGTTTGCTTTTTCAAAGTTTCTCCCCCCTTACTGCATCTTCAGCTCGAATGGTTCTTCATCAATCGCAGGATTGAGCCATCGGTTGGACCCGGAGAGCGTGCATTCTCCTGCGAGCATTTTCGAAAATGCTTCGAGGCGTTCAGGATCACAGCCTGTGACTGCGATCTGCGTACCGTAGTAGCCCGCGTAGATTCTCTTAACCTTCGCACCGAGAACGTCCGCCCACTCATGCTTTCCTTCCTCGGTAAGCGTGTCTTGGTTTAGCTCCACGATGGTTGCGAGGTCATGTTCCACGTCATCATCTACGATGTGAACGTCTTCGAGGTTGCATCCCATGAGAGAAAACAAAGTCATGAGGTGATCTTCGTCCGCATCAACGGGAGCGTTCTCGATGTAGGTTGTCATCTCAATGCAGTCCTCGGTGGCAATGACAGCGGAGATCTCGTCGCGGGACTGAAGCTCGTCGATGAGCATCTGACCGATGCCGTTGGTGGGAGTGACGGTGGTATCGAAGTGCTGACTGATCTCATCGAAGCCAACCACCCATGAACCATTCTCGGTGTGAGCGGTACCTTCTTTGATGAGTTCGTCCGCCATCATACGGATCTGCTTCTGCATGAAGTCTCGACCGTTCGGGAGAAGCGCAGAGTATCTTGCGTAGGTGCTGCCTTCCGATTCCACGAGGACACCGTCCGAGTGTCCTTCACCGAGAACGAGAAGGCAGTGGCTGACGCCGTTTCGATCCTGATACATATAGTCACGGTGCTCTGCGATGAAGTCGTAATCGGAGAGGAGTCTGTTGCGGAAGGTGTTGAATCCGTCTTCATCAAGCGTTACGACAGCTTCGATCTTGCAGTCATCCGTGCGAATCTCGGGTTCCTTACGCATGAGCCGAGCATTAGTGCGGAAGCGATTGGCAGTAGCTTCAAGCGACTGAAGTTCGTCACCGAGCTGCTTCTGCTTCTCAACCGCTGCCGTGTATTTCGGATATACACTCTCGTCAAGCGGGAGACCAAATTCTCTTGCCGCCTCAACCGCATCGATGTATTCCTGAAGCTCATCGATTTCTTTTTTGAGTTCCTGTCTTGTTTTTGCCATGTGTACTTCTCCTTTCTTACACTAAATGCAGTCCGACACCTTCATCGATGTCATCATCGCTGTCGGCATACGGACAATAGTTCAGATAAAACGTGAGATCGAAGGTCTTGTTGTGAACATCGATCTGCGAAAGGATCTCGCCGTTTCCGTAGAGCTCCTCGCAGATCTTGTCAACCATATCGGGATGATCGTCAAGTCCAACTGCAAATTTATCGGCGATTTCTTCAAAGCTGAAGAGCCAATTTCCCGTGGTGGTGTGCTCGGTACCGACCTTGATCATATATTCCGCAATGGTCTGTGCATAAGCATCCTGATCGAAGTAAGGCACCAGCGACTTGAAACCGCAGGCACGGATCTCCTCATCGGTCATGCCGATGTAATCGGAGAGCGTATCGTATAGCTCTTGCCCTTGCTGCTCCTCACCGATCCATGATACAAGTCTGCCGATGAGATGGTTTCTTCTGTCAGCAAGTGCATCGGCTCTGTAGTACTCAAGTGAAGTAATATGTTCGTCAACATACTCCTTGATTGCTTTATTAACCTCAGCCTCGGGGGAAGTGCCGATCTCATATCCTTCTGCAAGAGTAAAATCATCGAGTCGCTCGGTAAATCCGTCATCGGATACATCGTATATTTCACAGTACACACCGTGGCACGGTTCCTTTTCACCGGACGCTGCGTTGTATCGGAGCAGTTCTATTGCATCGACCGTCCGAATATTAAATCCTCTGTAAATCATATTTGTTGTCCTTTCATGTTGTGGTTGTTGTGGTTGTTGCAGTCGTTTCTTCCGCTTTTGCTTCGGTCACACCGTAGAGTTCATCGAACCTTGCGATCTCATCATCGCTGAATGCCACAAGGAAAGTCCCCGAGATCAGATCGTAAACGGAAGACTCATCGCTTACACTCATGAAGCAGTCCGCAAGAGATTCATGGAATCCGTCCTGCGATTCAAGTCCCATAAGTTTGTCAATGTAGATCGCCTGCGCTTTTCTTTGATCCTCAACTGGCAGACCGTAGATTTTGAATGTTGTGACAATGGTATCGCAGGTGGTGTCGATCACATCGATCTGCTCCTGCTGTTCAAGCGGAAGCTGTGATATGATCTGATCACGGTCGAGCATCGTCCCACCGTCACCCGCCATCCATCCGAATAAACCGACAATGGCGATCAGCGGAAGGAGCACAATGAAAATGATTATACCAATGGTATAGCCGAGGAACTTGCGTCCGCTTTTGGAGGACACGAGAACCTCGGCTACCTTTTTGGCAACGGTAGCAACGGTAACGGACATTATCGTCCACCCGCCTTACCGAAGCGCGAAGCCTTGTAGTCGGGTACCTTTACCTGCAAGAGATACCGTTCGTTACCGCATTTGAAGAGGCAGACACCTCGTTCGGGGTATTTTATCAGATCAAACTCCGACTCCTCGACCTGCAGTGCCTCCATGAAATCTCGGGGATTGATGTTGCCGGGATTGAAGTAGAACTGATGTGTCGGGATCGAGAACAGAGGCTTCGTATACTCTCTGACGCCCGGCAGGAGGAAGTCTTCGATGTTCTGTGATGCGAGGATGAGTGAGGAATCCTTCTTTCGAACTCGCTTGCAGGCGGTTCGGATGTAATCGATTGCCGTGAGGTTCGTGAGGAATAAATAAAGCTCATCGATTGCGGCAACGGTATTGCCGTTCACGAGGAGCTTGTGGTTCATGTAGGACAGGATGTTGAAGAGCATCGTGTCCTTGAGTTTTTTGTTGGAGTCCATCAGACCTTTGACACCGAAGACAATAAACTTGTCATCGGAGATGTTGGTGTGACCGTTGAAAAACTTTGACTCCGCGCCCTTGCACATGGAATTGATGCCGAGGCAGATTTCACGGAGAAGGTCTTCGGTAAAGAGCGACTTACTTCCTTCCTCGTACTTGTGGTACTCTGCTTCCGTCAGCTCATAGAGATCGGACATAATCGGATAGTCTGTCGGCTTCAGTCTTGAGTAGTCAGTGTTGTCGTTGATGCCGAATTTTTCATAGAGCCTTGCCACAAGGATTTCGAGAGCATCAATATGAGCATCTGTGAAGTCCTTGTATGCACGGAAGAAGTCCTTGAGGTAAGAGATGTGCTGTGAGAGCCTGGTGGATTTACGAAATGCTTCGGGAGCATCGTTGTCTTCAATTGCGCTCTCGCTCCATGCTTTCGGCTCGAGAGGATTGATGATATACTTACCGCTCATGAGGTCGATATAGCATCCGCCAAGACTGTTGGCAAGGTCTTCATATTCCTGCTCTGCATCAAGAGAGATGATACTCTTGCCGGCTTCACGCAGGCAGGTGAGCAGGAGCTTCATAAGATAGGACTTACCTTGTCCCGAGTTGCCAAGGATGAGGATGTTTGCATTGGTCTTGTCATCGGCTCTGCGGTCGAAGTCTACGATGATGTTGCTTCCGTATTTGTCCTTGCCGATATAGAAACCGTTGGGATCGGTCTTACCGGAGTAGTTAAACGGATAGAGATTGGCGACGGAAGATGCCGGCAGGACTCGCTCAAACTGAGAAACAAAAGTGTTATAGCCGCACGGGTTCACGGCACGAAAACCATCGCGCTGACGAAGTGTAAGACGATCAACTGTGATCTTTTCTCTGGTCAGCTCCATAGCAATTTCGGTCTGCAGTTCTGTCAGCTTCTCACGGCTGTTTGCACTAAGCTCAATGAACACCGCACAGTGAAGGAGCGGTTCCTTGTTCTTACGCATTTCAGAGAGAAGTGTGACAACGTCTTCCATGTTTCCTTCTGCGTTGATAGACTCCTGCACATTATCTGATCCGGACATCATTTTGTTTTTTCTCGTAGCGTTCTGCAGAATCTTCTGCTGCTCCATGTTGTCAACATATCGGATGTATATGCGAAGCGTTACGTTTTCACGGTCGCCGAATCTGCATAGTATTGCCTGGTCGCTTGTCTGCGGAGGATATTCTCGCACTGCCCATACACAACGGTATGTGTCGCCGCAGATGTAGTGATCGGTGTTGAATTGCATAGTGGTCGGACTGATCATATCGAAAAAGTCCTTTGCCTGCGTTTCCTGCTTTGACATATGCACGGGTATTTTCTTCTTTTTCTTTGGCATTTGTTTTCCTCCTTCCTTTAATCGGGAATGAACCATTTTTCAATGGCACTTTCTCCGTCCGTATCATCGAGTTGTTTTTCGTCCGTGTTCAGTCCGAAGTATCTGGACAGAACTCTCTTGACATCGTCACGGTCAGCTCGTCTGCACCCGAAGCCTTGCTCATTGATGAGCTGTTCGATTCGGTTGAGTCCCGCGAAGGACTGCTCCTCTGACTCATTACGAAGGCGGATGATAAACATAAACTCACGCGCCGTTGACATTTCAAGCTGAATATCATCGAGGAACCGCTTGTCCTTTTCGAGAAGTTCACGGATAGCAGGATTGGTTTCATCCTCGCGCCGCACGTCGAGATACACCTTGTTGTCATCGAAGTTCTCGCGGGCATCCATACACAGGATCTCGAGATCGGGCTGTGCCGAGAGAAGCTGTGTCAGATGGCGGATCTTCTGGGCGATGCTGACACGGGACAGAACCGATATATTGGTGGGCGTTACAAGAAAATATGCAAGCTCACCGTGTCCCGCCGTCTGTACACCGTTACGGGAGAAATGCTTGACACCGAGAAGTGTTTGTGTGGAGGCGTTTCCTTTCTTCATCGCGCGTCACCTCCGATCGGTCGGTGTGTACCGACGCTTTCTTCCTTCCACTCATAGTACTGCTGAGTGGTTATAAAATATTTGACAGCTCGGATTATAAAATCCAAAACCGACTGATCGTCCATGCGAATCGTGAGAAACGCATAGGCGAGCGTGATCGCCAGCGGTAAAAACAGCTTGATCTGTGTCAGCGCGAGGACAGAAATCAGCATGGATACACCAATAATGGCGATATCACGAAGAGACCAAAGCCACAGCTTTGCCTGTGACTTCAAGTTCTGTGGGTAGATATATTCGTTCACTTGAATTCGTACTCCTTTCTTGGGTTACTTCTTTGCAATCGCACGGGTGAGGTTGATTGCTGTTGTTGTCGTGTGGACCGCGCTCATGATGTTCACTCTGGTACTTGTATCAAGACCGAAGTTCTGTGCGATCCTCGGTACTTCATTTGCCGCAAGCATGACACCGATACCGAGCAGGATGTTTGACTGCCATGTAAGAAGTCCGAGGAACAGAAGCGTCATCTGAAGGAATGCGGTGAGGCAGAGTGCGACAACCTGCTTGCACCATGAAACGAATCCGTCCGTATAACCTTTTGGCATACTGAACATATACAAGCTTCCGACAGCGATCTGTGTCAAAAGAATACCTCCGCGCTTGATGTTGGCAAAGAACACCTTGATTACACAGTAACCGAGAGCGATCAATGCGAACAGATTGAATACACTCGGCATACCCGAAAGAATTTTCAGTGCCTGGGTAGCTGCTCCGGTGATATCCTCTTGGCATGCCATATGTCCCGCAAAAATACCTGTCAGATCATGCATGAACGTGTTTTGTATCGTCAGACAAAATGCATACAATCTCACGGGTACTACAGTAAATAAGTTAACTGCGAGGAAACTGTATATAATGGGCATGACCTGTCTTTTTACGCTGAAGCCGTGCATCGATTGATATTCGATTGCAATATCGAAAACTGCAACCATAAGACCGACAACAAACAGTGCCCAACCAAAGAGGCTGAACAGTTTAAGGCATCCTTGTATCCAAGGCAGATCAAAAAGATCCGTTCCCATGTTACCCATCATGGTGAAGAAATCGGCAATACCGCCGTAGATGGCTTCGTATATCCACTTGAGGAAAATCTCCCAAATGGAGCTTGATATCATTTCCCACAGACTCTTAAAGGCACCGGCTATGGCATCGCCGATGCCGGAAATAAGATCAGATAACCAATCCAATCGGGATCACCTCTCCTTTCGTTAATACGGGATTCGGGGATGGCGGATTACCATCCCCGCTTATCATCTTTACATACCGATGATATCCCAAATATAGAGAGGTGCGGTCAGAGCGAAGACCAGCGTACCGAAGAGGATCGCGGGTGCGGTAAACTCAAACTGACCGTGCTTGCGGTAGTCCATGTACGCCATCGCTACCTTGGCAAAGAAGCAGACGGCAAGAACAAGGTCAATTACCGGGAAGACAACGTTGTTTACCACCTGCTTGATCTGCACCTTCGCAGCATCCCAGGTAGATTCCACGGCACCGGCAACGTCACCCGAGGCCGCGAAGCATGTCACAGACATAAGGCTCACCAGAGCCGTGACTGCGACGAGAATAAAAATGATTTTTGCATACTTACTCTTGAACATACTGTATACCTCCGTCGTTGTTCATTTGATTTTCTATCTCCTTGTCCGAAACATATCGGACGGGGATACTTTGTTCTTTGGCGGCAATGATCTCCGTGACCATGCCGCGGCTTACCGAGTCACCGAAATACCACAGCTCGTCACATTCGGACAGAAGCTGCAGTCCGGCAAGTGTTCCGAAGGCTCTTTCCTCGGGGATGTTGTCATCGAGAAACAGGGTGAAGTAAATGTGCGGAGCGATAGGGATCGCCCCGCATTGCTTTACTACATATTCGCAGTATCTTTTTGCATTCTCAATGTTTTCTTCCATATCCCCTTGAAGTCTTGAGCATACATAGATTTTCTTCAAGGTCTGACACCTCAATTCGTATACAGGTCATCGTACATATCTCCGTCGATTATAACGGAAGCCTTTGTGTATCCGTAAAGCATTCCGCCCGGACACCACAGGTCATAGGCGTAATACTTCACAGAGTAAATATTATCCGGGAACCAAAGCGGAGTGGTGTGCATTCTCGAACCGCCGACAGTATTGCCGTTTTCCTTGAATACATACTTTCCGCTCAGAAGCTCGAGTCTGTCGGACTTGTTCGTGGCTGTGCTGTAGTTGTGCTCGGGATAGAAGGTATCTACCTTGAGAACACCTGCAGTGTCAGAACTGCCGCCGACTACCGATACGGTTACTTCGGTGTTAAGACCGTAACCGCTTCTTGTGGTCCACATTGTACCTGACTGCTTGCGGTAGCCCGCACTTGCATCGGGGATAAGTGTGGCATTCATATTGAGTTTGGCCGTATAGGTCTTCTTCACAAAGCCTCCGTTCCATTCGTAGACAGACCACGTCCGTGTCATCATAATGGTTGAAGAGTATTTGCTGTAGCTGAAGGAAGAAGGAGCGTTCAGCTCCATATCCGCATCAACACAGTTTCGGTTTGGGAGATCCACTACCGTTTTACTGATGGTGTCGGTATTGTTGGATACCGAGGATTCCGTCACTCCTGCGGGAGCGGACACTTTGAATTCGAATGTTACGGTACTCGAAGTATAGCCATCCTTCGGCATATCTACGGTAAACCATACGAGATTGCTGTCATATGCGGGAATAATGACGGTCTTTGCCTGCGTATCAAACACAGAACCGCCGTTTCGCTTGGCTGTCATCGTCACCGTTGCCGCCTTGCCGGGGATAAGGTCGATGTCACCGTCGTTATTAACCTCAGCGGAGACGATGATGGTCGATCCCTTGTAGATGTCACCGTTGATAATGGCATCGGGCGAGAGATCTGTCTTTGCTTCCTCGAGGTAGATGGTGATAGTCTTATCGGTTGCGGTCACGCTGATGGTTGCGGAACCCGAACCGCTGTCATAGCCTTCGGCAGAAGCCGTAAAGGTATATGAACCAAAGTCAAGGTCTGCGAATGTGATATAGCCAGACGAATTGGTCGTGCCGCTTCGTCCGCCGCCTGATACCGACGCACCCGAGATCACGGCGTTTGTCGCTTTATCTCTGACATAGACCGTAATATCACCGCTTGTTGGTATGGGATCAAGGTAGATCGTGATGCTGTCGGTCATGTCCGAGAGTGAGATCGTTGCCTTGGAGCTGTCGGAATAGTATCCGCTCTTGCTTGCAGTGAAGGTGTACGAACCGAACGGAACATCATAGAAATATGCGTAGCCGCTCGAATTGGTGGAACCGCTTCGGCTTGCACCCGATACGGATGCACCGGAGATGGCGCGTCCCGTTTCGGAGTCGATAACTCTGACAGTGATATCACCTTCTGTGGGAATCGGATCGAGATAAATTGTCACCGAATCGTAAGGATAATTTTTCGAGATAGATGCATAAGCACTGCCCGAATAGTATCCCGAAGCGGATGCGGAAATTGTGTAACCGCCGTACAGTACATCATAGAAGGTAATGTCGCCGTAGTAGTTGGTGTATCCGTACTGACCGCATCCCGATACATAAGCACCCGAGATGGGATCTCCGGTTTCGCTGTCAACGACAGTTACATCGATATCGCCCGTTTTCGGGATAGGATCGAGGTAGATCTCAACCAAATCCGCAGGCTGTGCTCGGGATATGGTTGCCGTACCGGAGCCGCTGTTGTAACCGGTTGCTGATGCATAGAACGGAAGATTCGAACCGTACTTGACATTTTCGAACAGACAGTAACCGTTTGAATCGGTTGTACCGCTCGCCGTACCGCTGATGGATGCTCCCGAGATCGGAAGACCTGTTTCCGAGTCATACACATATATCTCAACATCACCCGCATTCCTCGAGAGCAAGAGATCGATCTCCTTGTACGGTTCGGTACCGGTGATGGTTACCGAAGCGCTTGCGGAATTATATCCGGGTGCGCTTGCTTCGGGGTAATACGTTCCGAGAGCAAGATTCGTAAAGGTCGCGGGATTTCCGCTTGATTTCGAACCGCACTTGACAGTTGCTGTGAAAATGATATCAAGAGTATCCGCATCAAGCGCTCGAACCATAATACTGCCCGATGTTGCCGTCTTCTGAAGTACGAAGGTTGCATTTACGGGTGAAGTCGTGTAGTTATATAACTTCGAGTAGCTCGTCCTGCTTGTGCTTGTACCCGTATCACTTCCGCAGTCCCACGACATTTCCTTGAGAGTATATCCCGAAGGCATGTAATTAGATGCGTTGTACGTGACAGTGATCGACTGATTGGGACGGACATAGTCATAGCCTGAGCCTGTGCCGCAGTCTGGGTATACAGTACCTTTCCGTCCGTTGTTACCCACTGTGCCGTACCTTCCACCGCCTTCGGTGCCTGATAGGACAGAGAGTTTACTCGTGCCGATTCAAAAGCGCTCAGAGTCTGATTCGACCACATGACATAGTTACAAAGGTCATCAAATTCACTGTAGGTGTCAAATGTCGCGAGTGTCTTTCCGGTAGAAGGCTTATATACTCGAATCAGCGTAGAACCGGTAAGCACATAAGTCTTGCCGTCATAGGCTCCAACAAGATCTGCAATTGTATTGTAGTCCGAAGTTGTGAGATCGCTGTTCCACTCCATGTCAAGAGAAGTTGACAGTCCGCTTCTGATGGTTTTACCGTTCTGAGTAATTGTGCGGACGACAATGCCGTCGTAGTCCCATTTTACGGATGCTTCCGCGTATCTCGCGTAGTTAAAGTTTACCGAGATGGAGTCGGTGACGCCGGTATCGGTTTCAACATAGAAGGTCAGCGACTGAAATTCATCATAGCTTGATGCAGTGTAGGTAATATAATCTCGGGAAGTCTTGACCTTTCTGCCGTTGTCATAGTAGTAAAGCGATGTCACTTCACAGTTTTCACAGTCTGCGTATACCGTGAAAGAAGCAGGTACCGATGTCGCTTCAATAATACCTGAGGAGTACAGCGTGGTCGTATCACCTTCTGCATAAAGGCTTACATAGGAAACTACGGGCGGATTACAGATCTCGCATGAATCAAGGTTGTAGGTCACGCCCTTGTATACGACACTGCCGCACTTGTTGCAGTACAGGTATTTTTCGTGATATCCGCCCGACTGATGTTCTTCTTCATAGTAAGTGGTTCCGCTGTGCCTTGTACAGCACTCTCCGCAGTCTGATACGGTATCGTATGACAGTACCTCACAGCATGAGGTACATACTGTCGGATGCGGGTGAGCACCGTCTGTCCACGTACCGCCCGTATGTCGGCAGTTACCGATGCTCGGATTACATACCGCACAGTTTGATTTGCTCATATATCTGCCGGTATACTCCTTGGCTCCGCAGCCGTATACACAGAAATAGAAGTATTCATGAGGATGGACAGCGTCTGCCCATTTTGCTCCGCCGTAGGAGTGATCACAGCTGTCATCAAAGGCGGAAACACTGAGCGGCAGTAACATAAAGACCGTTACTGCCGCCATAAGCATTGCGATGATTCGCGTTATTCTTTTGTTCTTTTTCATTGAACCTCCAATCTGACGTTAACCGTCAAGGCCGTATTTGGCGAGAGGATAGTAGTTCTTGGCTTCCTTCGTCATGTCGGCAATGGTTTCGGCATCAAGCTTGAGGGGTGTTTCGGGATTGACATACCCGAGCTTATTTACGGTGATGGTCATGTTACTGAGACCGTATTTGACGTAGATGTTGACCTCGCGTCCGTCGATGTAGTGAGTTCCGAAGGTACCGCTTGCGAGGTAACCTGCATTATCGCGCAGGCTCTCCCACAGCTCGGCTTTGATGGATTTCATCATAAGGTCGTACACTTTGTCGTATCCCGTCGGGTAGATGATCATGAGTGCTTCGCGGATCTCGGCGAGGGTTGCCGCATCGAACTTTGTCACGTAGATCTCGCAGTCATATTCGTCAGCGCAGTATTCCATCATGTTGGTATCCTGCTTGACATACCATGCGGGAACCTTTGTTGTGTCGAAGCTGTCAGCGTAGACTATGCATCCCTTGTATCCGCTTTCAGCATCGTTTGACATGGTGAAGAGTCCGCTTGCATTGAGGCGTTCCCATACACTTGTGTCGGTTCCCGCCGTGATCTGCACCGTGTTGGTCTTTGCAAGCCAATCCACGGTGCAGTCAAGGGTTTCAGCCACCACTCGGAGAGGCACCATCGTTCTGTCGTTTACGAGGATGGAGCTTGTATCGAGGGTGACCGCCTTACCGTCAAGCTCCGCTCGGTTGGTTCCGATCCAAAGCTTGATGCGTCCGCCGTCGATGACTGCAATGTTTTCCTTGGGGTCCCAATCCACCTCATATCCGAGGCTTTCGGCAATGAATCGAATTGGTACGAGTGTGCGGTCATCTCTGATGATCGGCTTCTGGTCGGGGAATGCCACAGTTTGACCGTTCACAGTGACGGTGATTCCCGCGTCCTCCGTTTTATCCGAAGCCGCCGAGCAGGATGCTGCAGTTGCTGTCAGGAGCATTGTCGCTGACAGGAGAGTAATAATGATTCTTTTGATAGCTTTCATGGTTATGAAAACTCCTTTCTTTTGATTTCATTAACACAATACCAAAGATATTTCAAATACTCCAGAGAGAATCGTAAACAAACACACAATATTTTCAAAAAGGACTTTTACCGTCCATAAGTTGCCGTGTGACTGCCCGAAATCTCCACCGAAGTAACCTTTGCAGGCACCGTGTTTCCGAAGATATTCACGTAGATGGTGATATCACAAGTACATACATACTTGATCTTCTTTCCTTGCACGGTGAAATCAAGGGAGATATCCGTGATCTCATACTCCGAGGTGGACAGCGGAACCGTGCTTGCTACGTCAGCCCGATAGGTTTCCTCGAGCTGTGTACGGTAGCTGCTCGATCTTGTAAGTCGGTCCGCATATTCATCGAAATTGGATTCACGGAGCGCCGTATACGTATCCTCGGAGATCGTATAGGCGAGGTTTGACAGTCCTGTTTTCATGGCATTTCGGATGTTGGTGGTCTGTATCTGCACATAGGCAACGTACATGACCGCAGAAATGATCATGGCGAACACCAGCACCATAATGGCGGTAAAGATGGGTGTTGATGCCCGCTTACTCTTTAGCAGAGCGATCATTTCCAGTATTCCTCTGAAATACCCGCACCGCTTGCCGTGAGTTCTATCGGGAACAGACCAAAGTCACCGAAACCGCCGAGGTAGGCTGTGGCTGTAACCGTCACGCGGAACGGTGTTCCGAGCTGGATTTTGCTTCCGCTGTGGTAGGTGGTATCGACCGTGTACGAAATGTTTTCCACGGAGGAAATGTCACCGCACAGGGAGTCAAACAGACTGTCGGTTGTGGAGTTGACCTCTCCCGCAAGCTGAATCTGACGGGTGAGCTGGTCGGCACACACGTCAAGCTGCTGTTTTGCGGAGATGATCGAGAAAAGGTTGAGCGTAAAGGCGATGAAGATCACCGCCACGAGGATGAATACCACCGTGTCAATGTAGGTTCCTTCGCCTCTGCGATTAAGAAGTTTTTTCATCAGAACAGACCTCCTAACGATACGATGATCTGCATACCGATGACAAGGACATACATCAGCATGAAGCAGATGAGAAGACACATGGAGAGTCGCTTGACCTTTGCAGGAACCTTTGCCGCTTCTGCTTTGAGAAGCGTTCTCTGATGATCTGAAAATCTTAGCGCGAGGCTTGTCCAAAAGGCGTCCGTGTGACTGCCGTAAATCACGCCGATAAGTCCCCGCGTCACGTCGGAGAGCATGGTAGAACCGACTCGTGCTTCGAGACGAGTCAGTGCCGCTTCATAGTTGCCCGATCGCATATCCGCAACGGTGATTTCCAGCTCATCCCCCATCTCCTTGCCTGCGTTTTTCATGTAACCGTCGAGAATGTACAGGACATCTCGGTTGTGCTTCAAGGTCTTTTCGATATGAGCAACAAAGCGAGGAAGCTCGTATTCGATCTTCTTTCTCTTTGCCTTGATCTTATCGGCAACACCCTTGGAGGATTTCAGATAAATGAGAACCGCAAGAACGAGAATAACGGGACAGAGGAGCGGAAAGATAAACGCCACGGGAACTGCCATCGCACCGATAAGAACTGATTTTACGATGGCATTGGCGATATGCATTTCGGGCGACAGCGTAATACCTGCCGAGCGAAGGTCTGTCTGAAGCTGAAGCTTTTTGTATTCGTTCAGCTTAATGTGACGGGACAGCCACACGGCGAGATCACCGAGCCAGATGTCAAGAGAGGAGGTTTTCTTCTCCTGACGGTGGGCAAGGTTGTTGTGTGCTTTCGAGGTGGCAAAGTACGGCACACGGAAATAGTCGGCAAGGATCAGATACAGGCCGATGCCGATAAACAGACCGATGAGGTATTGCATTTCCGTCACCTCCTGTACTCAACAGGCTTCGTGAACTTCATCATGAACATGGCTGTGATCAGAATCGTCATTCCGCAGACGGCAAGGACAATCTTGCCGGGGGTGGTGAACATGAGAGAGTTGAACCAGTCCTTGTTCAGCGCATAGATCAGCGGAATGTTGCCGACCACGAGTAGTACCATTGTCAGATACTCGTTTCTGACCACATCCAGCATAGTCTTCAGCTCATTGTTGACGATTCTCACGTCGGTGAGCTTTGAAACGATTGGCAGGAGCGTATCATTGAGCGTTCTGTCATCCTGGCAGGCGATCAGCGTATCACACCATTCTGCGAAGATATCGTTGTCGATTCTGTCGCGGAGATTGCGAAGAGCCGCCTTGGTATCGGAAGAAACCATCATCGCATCGCCTACGAAGCTTGCGAAAATATCGCGGATCGGAGGCTTCAGATTCGTGAGGTTCTCTCTTACCGAGGTTACGATATCATCTGTTCGGATATATGATGTGGTCACGACAGATAGTGCCGTTTCCATTTCTTCACGGATGTGCTTGTCATAGGCAGAGATCGTATTTCTTGCAAAGAGAAACGGGAGACTTGCAAATGCCAAAGCAAAAACGGGGATCATGAAGAAGTTATTGATCATCACCGCTGCGATACAGCCTGCGATCATGAGCATCAATGAGGCCGCACAGGTTACCGTGAACTGATTGGATTTGCCTGTTGCTGTCAGTGCTTCACGCATATGAAGAAGCGCCTTTGTGATTAGGCGGGGCTTCGTAAAACAGTTATTTTGAA
>CAYSFT010000010.1:0-59356 GCA_964430755.1 uncultured Lachnospiraceae bacterium
GAGGGGCGTGTGGTTCACACCGTACGGGTTCAAGTCCCGTTTCTCGCACCAAAAGCAGTATTGGGCTCTTTGTCCGGTACTGTTTTTTTCATGCACGAAATATAACAAAGAATACAGCTTGGAATCATGGGATAAAACAATTATGTTCTATGTTTTTTCGCTATGATTCCTTTTTTAGCCCGAATTCTGCAAGATATTCATATGATATACAATATAATTATATTTACAAACAACATAAATTGTGGTACAATTATTGTATGAATTGCACTTTGTTGTGCAAATTGGCAAATACTCATATGCCCAAAAATGAGATTCAGTTATGAAAAAACACCCCCTTTCGATGTTGTTGGTTCTGACACTTGTGATTTAACATGGCTTTTCAAATATAATTATCTTGTTATCTTGAGGAGGACTTATGTATAAATTAACACTGAATGTTTTTCCGGAAAATTTTAAGCCATTACCCATTATATTTCATTCAGCAAGTGCTTATTTTAAACAGGCAACAACGGAATATCTGCCCGGAGCGCAGGATTTCTATCAAATTTTGATGGTTCTTGAGGGAAAAGGAACATTATATTACAAAAATGAAGTATATAATCTGAAAAAAGGCTCTGCATTCTTTACGAGTATGAATGTTCCTTCAAAGTATGTTAACGAGGGTGGGCTCGTTACAGCTTTTTTAACAATAATCGGCGACGGTGTACCTCAATTGCTTGACTACTTTGGCTGTAAAGAATTTTTGTTTTATGAATCTGTTAATATAGGGCATTATATTTCGTTAATAAATCAAATTATTGATGAATACTACGAAAGAAAATGTGAGAGCACTCTTTCTGCTCTTTCATATAATTTTTATACAACCTTTTTTGAGTATCAAAACGAAACCTCTCTTGCCTCACTTGACAAAACAGCTTTGTATATTGAAAAGAACTTCGCACAGAAGCTAACGCTTGACGAACTTGCACAAATAAATCAAACTTCGGTTTCCAAGCTGTGTCACGATTTTAAAGCCAAATACGGCTGTACTGTCTTTCAGCAAATTCTGAATCTCAGGCTGAACTACGCCTACAATCTTTTGAACTCAGGAAGAAATCTCAAAATCAAAGACATATCGACAGCCAGCGGATTCGATGATCCGAGCTATTTTTGCCGTACATACAAAAACGTATTCGGGGTAACTCCGTCAAAAAAATCTGCCGCATCCAAAGCGCTTGCCCCCAAAAAAACATTTTAATACAGATGATATAAATTAAGCTAAAGCTTTTGCGACCATTATACTCTTAAAATAGCAAGAGTCATCTATATTTCTTCAGCCAAGCGGCGTACTGAGTAAAATCGGTGCGCCGTTTTGGTTTTGAAAGGGAAGAGTAAGTTGCCAAATAAAAAGTACACGCTCGGGCGAACCGAATACGTGCCTTAATCTTTAATCAGCAAATATAGAATGTGAAGTTTTCAATTTTCTTTTCGCAAAGTCGATATTTTTCAGCCAGTGCCGGACCGCAGGCTGCTGAACCGACACCGGAATTTTTATAGTCGATTCTTATTACCGTTGCGGCTTCCTTTTTAAGCTCATCTGTATGTTTAGCGTTCATGAGAGTTGCCGCGCTGTAATGAGAAACATTGAACTCAAAGCCCTTGTCTGATTCAAATTTGAGACCGTTTTTCATTTCAAGCAGCTTGGTTTCGATATGATTTCCATGCTCCTGCGGCATTATGTAATTAACATACTCACGGTCTGTATCACTTTCATAAAAACCGATTTTTGCATGGTATTTCATGTCTATGTAATTTTCCATATCGCCTCTGCCGAAATACTTGAATTTATCGTTTTCGTAAAGCGTTCTGAATTCAAAACCGAGACGCGGCAGCCACTCGAATTTCTTTTCTCTGATGTCACCGTTAAGCGTCACCTTAACCGAGCCGTCATTATGGAAAGTATATTCCACCGTATATTTAAGGAACGGTACACGGCTTATTCCCGAAAGGGATCCAGAAACGATAATCTTGCCGTCTTCAAGTCTGCAGGAATAGCACTTGTTGAATGTCTTGTCAAGTCCCTCTGAAAACACATCATGTTTACGGTACCACTTTTTAAGCATCGGTCGCTCGTTGTCGATCGGCGCACGAAGCACTGTAAGATGAACCCTGTCACAAAGCTGTTCAACTCCGTTTTTGAGGATACTCGATATCTCACCGTAGTGTTTGGAAAATGTATACTTGATATTTCCGCAGTCAACAACAAAATCATGTTCATATTCAATGATGTGAACGTTACCTTCGCTTCTCTGAATCTTTGCACATTTTGCATCCACCGTAAGTTGTGACGCTGCCACCTCATATCCAGTTTTATCATAAAGGTAACAGTTCACAAAAGCACCAAGCTTGCAGTCGGAAAAAGTTTTGCAGTCAACGCTTACGGTTTCTTTGGGCTCGACGTTAAGAATAAGCTCCTTGCTGTCTATAATCTCACCGTCAACAACACTTTCATATTTGAATGTATACTCATTAAGATTGGTAAAATCATAAAGATTGGTAACATTAATTTTCGCTCCGTCAAGTTCAAAGCGTGCATACTGATATACCGCTTTTGCATTGAGCGATCCTGCCTTGAAACTTCTATCAGGGAAAACGAGACCGTCCGCGCAGAAGTTGCCGTCATTCGGAAAATCACCGAAATCACCGCCGTATTTTGCGACACCGTCAACAACAACCGTATGATCTGCCCATTCCCAGATACATCCGCCGATTGCCTTGGGATACTTACTTATAACATCCCAATAATCCTTAATGTCGCCGGGACCGTTACCCATTGCGTGTGAATATTCACAAAGGAAGCAGGGAAGTGGCTTATTATCGTCATTAGCATAGTCTTCGACTTCTTTAGGACTTATGTACATTCTTGAATACAAATCAGGTCGCTCATAAAATTCCGGATGTGCTTTGATGGCTTTTGAAGCATCCTCACAGTGAACAAGACGCTTCGGATCAACACGCTTTATGTATTTGATCATTGAATAATGATGCTCAAGATGTCCGCTTTCATTTCCGGTTGACCAGCTAAAAATACAAGCATGGTTTTTATCGCGCTCATAGGCACGTTCCATTCTCTCAAGATGAGCTTCCTCCCAATCCGGATGACCGCCCGGCCATTCATGCGGATTTTCCGTGACATCATAGTCCCACGATTCGGGATATCTTCCGGGGAAGCCGTTGGATTCGATGTCAGTTTCAAGCATCACGTAGAAACCAAGCTCGTCACACATATTAAGGAATTTCGGATGCGGCGGATAATGAGCGGTTCTGACAGTGTTGATATTGAGCTTCTTCATCAGCAAAAGATCTTCTAAAAGCTCATCCTCGGTCATGCACCAACCATTGACGGGATGTGTGTCGTGATGATTTACGCCCTTTAATTTTACAGGCACACCGTTCACGCAAAACGCCGCTTCATCATTGATCGAATATTCAACAAAGCCGATGGACTGTCTTATAATCTCGCCCTTATATTCAAAAACAAGGTCATATAAATAAGGCTTTTCTGCATTCCACATAATAGGATCGCAAACTGAAAACTCAGCCTTTCCGTCAGCCTTACATTTATCGAGAAGCTTGCCGTTATCAAAAAGAGATATATCGGCATGACCTTCGAAATCGATTGAAATCCTGTTGCGCTCTGTGGTGATTTTGATATCTTTTATGTGTCCATCCGGACGCGAGAGAATATATACATCACGAAAAATACCATTGTATCTGAAGGCATCCTGATCCTCGAGATAACTGCCAGAGCACCATTTTCTGACTTTAACCAAAATTTTATTGATGCCGACGGTTACAAAATCCGTGATGTCAAATTCCGCCTGCAGATGACTGCCTTGACTGTAGCCAATATATCTGTCGTTAATATATAACTCAAGATTAGACGATACTCCCTCAAAAACGATGTAATGGCGATTTTCAAGTGAGCTTATCTCAAATTCACGCATATATATGCCCATAGGATTCTCATCGGGAACATATGGTATATCAACGGGATATGGATAATGAGAGTCGATATATTGAGGGATATCATAACCGTGAAGCTGCCAACAAGAGGGAACAGGGATCTTGTCCCAATTTGTGATCGTTGATTCCTCGTCAATGTCAGCAGTATAATATTTAAAATTCCATTCGCCGTTGAGAGACATATATGCACCCTCGTTTTCGGGGATGTAATATGCACGCTGAGGCAAGCGATTTTCTTTGATATGTGTAAGATCTTCGTAAAAACGCATCGTTGTAATCCTTGTAAAATTATAATTATTTTGCATAATATGCTTAATCACAAAACAAGCCTATTATATAACAATTATAACATATTCGCTTGTTTTTGTAAATATAATTATCTTATATGTCCATATGAATATTTTGCAGTTACCGAGCGCTTAAAATCGTACAATAAAAAATCCGTAATAAATTTTCAAAACTATCTTTCAATTCCGATAAATGTATGTTATAATATAGTATATACATAGAAAATATCCGCGATTTTTAAGGAGAAAAAGATGGATTTTACAAAGCTTAATAATTTCATTGATTATATGGCAAAGGAACGTACACCCGGATGCGCGGCAGTTGTAACCTTAAACGGTAAAGCTGTACATAAGTATGCGGCAGGCTTTGCGGATATTGATACGCGTGCACCACTGACAGGTGATGAATATTTTAATATATATTCCTGCTCAAAGATAACGACTGTCACAGCGGCGGCACAGCTTCTCGAGCGCGGTGAGTTTTTGCTTAATGATCCGCTGTACGATTATGTTCCGGAGTTCCGACACATGATGATAAAAAACCGTGACGGGGAACTCGTTGAGGCAAAAAATCCCATAACGATCGGCGATTTATTCTCGATGAGCGCAGGATTTAATTATAATTTCAACGCACCCTCGATTCTCGCGGCAAGACAAGCTAAAGGCGACGATTTTTCGCCCATTGATCTCTTGTACGCAATTGCAAAGGAACCGATTTCCTTCGAGCCCGGTACGCGCTGGCAGTATTCGCTCTGTCACGATGTTCTCGGAGGATTTATCTCGCTTATAACAGGAAAAAAGTTCCGCGATTATGTCAAGGAAAATATCTTCGATCCGCTTGAAATGACACAGTCGTTTTACCATCACACTCCTGAAATTGAGGCAAAAATGGCATCGCAGTATAAGTTTGTTGCGAATGATCCCTCGCAGAAGAATCTCACAATCGTTGAAGCGCAGATGTATGGAACAAAAGGGGCAGGGCACTTTGAAAACGTCGGACTCCCTGTCGCAAGCGCAACTGTTGATTCTGCCGAATATGACAGCGGCGGAGGCGGAATTGTTACAACCGTCAGTGACTATGCAAAACTGATGGCGGCACTTTCTTGCTCGGGCCTTGCCGCAAACGGCGAGCGTATACTCGCGCCCAAAACTGTCGAGCTTATCAAAACCAACCGCATGAATGAAACTCAGCTTACGGATATGTCCTGGTCACAGCTTCGCGGTTACGGTTACGGTCTCGGCGTGCGCACCCATATAGACAAGGCAAAATCCGGTTCGAATGCAAATCTCGGCGAATTTGGTTGGGGAGGTGCGGCAGGTTCAACTGCTATAATTGACACCGAGGAAAAACTTGGCGTGTTCTTTGTGCAGCACACATTATCACCGCGTGAGGAATGGTATCAGCCGCGTTTACGTAATGTAGTTTACGCTTGCCTTGAGTAAAATATGAATAAATTATGTCGTCATTCAAAAAGATGGCGACTTTTTTATTAGTGACAATAATATATTGGATTTTGTATAATTGACGGTTTGGGAAGATTAAATTGCGTCATGGGGAATATTTGTGGAAAAGTTCATTTAATTTATAAATGTCACCATTGTTGATTGTCAAACATTGATTTATACGCACTGTCATTGTACAATTAATCTGCACACTTGTATTACATCTTAATCGCTGTGTTTAATTACATAATTGACCGGCGCATTCCTTACGTGACAGCCAACAGAAATTTCTAAATCTTACAGATGTACGTTTCAAGTCGCGCTATCAGCTGTCAGCGTGCAGTCTGCGTACAGTTATATAAATGCAGCTTAGCAAATGAGGAGTCGGAGTACGTGTTCAAGTAAAACAGCTGTGATGAGCCGCACATTTGCCAACAGCCGACTTTAGAGGTATGTATCTGCCGATTACATTCCATATAATAAGTTATAATCATTACAGTATATATGCTGACCGCAACAAAATGCAGTTTAATATAGCGTCCCCCAATCAAAATCGCCTTTTTCCTTTTACGTTCCTTCCCTATATTATACAAAATTTGCATTTTGTATAATTAGCTGTGTAAAAATGCCCGATTAAGCTGATGTACGAATTACCCGTCTTCCCTCGCTTGGTAAGCTTTTATTTTTGAATAACAAAAAATCCGAAGATAACCTCGGATCTTTGTTTTTATAAAATTATAACTCGCGCACAAATTCTCCCATGGCTTCAAGTGCCTCGGTGATGTGATCAACCGAATACGCATACGAAATTCGTGCAAAACCTTCTCCGCATGAGCCAAATGCATTTCCGGGTACAATAGCTACTCCCTTTTCATCGAGTAAACGCTGACAGAATTCATCGCTCGTCAGTCCGAATTTACCGATGTTCGGGAAAACGTAAAATGCTCCCTGCGCTTCAAAGCATTCGATACCGATATCGCGCAAACCGTTCAGAATGTATCTGCGTCGGCGATTATATTCGGATGCCATCATCTCAATGTCCGGGTCGCCGTTTCTTAAAGCTTCAATTGCCGCAAGCTGGCTTGTCGTTGGCGCACACATTATCGCGTACTGATGGATTTTATGAATCTGCGTGACAAGCGGCTCCGGCGCACAAAGGTAGCCAAGACGCCAACCGGTCATCGCATACGCCTTCGAAAAACCCGAAACAGTTATAGTACGCTCCCACATTCCGTTAATAGTCGCAATCGGAGTATGCTTGAAGCCGTATGTAAGCTCTGCATATATCTCGTCAGAAAGTATCATTATATCAGTACCTCTGATAATATCTGCGATTTCTTCAAGCTCCTCGCGCGTAAGAACTGCACCTGTCGGATTGTTTGGAAACGGCAGTATAAGCAACTTTGTTTTTGGCGTTATAGCCGCACGAAGTGCCTCGGGAGTTAACTTAAAATTGTCCTCCACCTTGGTTTCAATATATACGGGAACGCCGTGTGCCATTTCAACGATTGGTCCATAGCAAACAAACGCCGGAATCGGTATAATAACCTCGTCTCCCGGGTTTACAAGCGCACGCACGCCTATATCAATCGCTTCACTGCCTCCGACTGTCACAATAACCTCATTTTTAGGATTATAAGCTAACTTGAAGCGGCGATTCTGATAGTTGCATATCTCGCGGCGAAGCTCCATGATGCCGTCATTTGACGTGTAATATGTCTTACCGCGCTGGAGAGTCTCGATTCCCGCTTCACGTATATGCCACGGAGTTAAAAAATCGGGCTCACCGACGGTTAAAGAAATAACATCTTTTCTATCGCCTAAAAGATCAAAAAATTTACGTATGCCGGACGGCTGAACATTTTGAACAGTCGTCGATAAAACCTTATTGTAATCCACCTTACATCGTACCTCTCAAATCAACTTCACACGGACCGTAAATCGCACCCTTATCCTTATATTTACGAAGCACAAAATGCGTGGATGTGGAAACGACATATTCAATCGGAGCGAGCTTCTGCGCCACAAAGAATGCAACCTCTTTCATGGTTCGTCCTTCAATGAAAACCGCAAGGTCAAAGCTGCCGCTCATTAAATAAAGCGACTGCACCTCGGGATAGTTGTAAATCTTCTCCGCAACCTTATCGAAACCGCGATCTCTCTGCGGTGCAACCTTTAATTCGATAAGAGCAGTCACGTATTCACGGTCGGTCTTATCCCAGTCAACAAGGGTTTTATAACCGAGAATAACGCCGTCCTTTTCGTAAGTTTTAATAAGCTTTTTAATGTCGCCGACTTCCTTGTCAAGCATGACCGCAAGCTGTTCGGGCGTGAGTCGGCTGTCGTTTTCAAGAAGCTGTAAAAGTTCGTTGTTGTTTTCCATAATAGTTACCTCGTTTATTTCTTCGCTTTAACGCGATTCATAATTTTTTCGTGTGAAAGTCCGAATTTATCGGCAATATCGCGTGCATAGGATTTGCCGTCGGGCTTGGCTCGTGTGATCTCGAAAGAACGCTCTGCACCGTTTATACCGGCAACAAGTGTGTCAATTGCCACACCGCCTTCACTTGTACATTTTTTATTAATTTCATCAAGCTGTGAAGAAAGCTCATGAAGATGGGTTGAAAAGAGACATCTGCAGCCGACAATCGAGAAACCAACTAACACCTCGGAAGCAATATATGATGCTTCATACGATCCCGTTGAGCTGAACGATTCATCAAGCAGAACGAGACTGTGCTTATCAACCGCATCAAATATTTCATTAAGACGGGCACATTCCTCGCCGAGTCTTCCCTTTTCAATTGTGTCGCCGCTGTCCGTCGGGAAATGGGTAAAAATCGCGGTTACGGGTGAGATTTTCGCCGAATCCGCAGGAACAGGCAAGCCTAACTGTGCAAGCGCCTGAACCTGACCGACCGCGCAGGTTATAACAGATTTACCGCCTCGGTTCGGACCCGTCAGAACGTATATTTTGGCTTTGTCGTCAAAGTCAATATTGTTCTTAACCATTGGTGCATCAACCTGCAGAGCGATACAGGGATTATAAATTCCGACTGCCGCAAATTCACGGGCATCCATATCGGCAATTTCGGGAGTGCAAAGCGCAAGTCCCCTGCTCTTCAGCGCAAGCAGCATGTGCTGTGCCTTAGTTAAAAACTCGATCTCCGGCATGATACGCAGAAGAAAATCTGTGTTCGAGAGCACATACGCCTCTACAAGCTGACGCCACTGGCGTATATCAGCCTTGAAAATGTCGTTCATTGCGTTATTGAAGGCGTTTGTAAAAGCAATTTTCGCATTGTCCGTCTGCGAATGTGTATACGGAACGAGCGAAGCAATACAGGTGTAGTCATCGTTCTTGAAATCCATGCGAAGAATTTTGTCAATAACCTTGCCCGATTTGAAATGTTCGGGGTTAAGGCTGACAACGCCTGCATCCGTCGGACGAAATTCCGAATCAAGATTGACGCCGATGGTAATGGATTTAACCTCATGTACCTTTGAGGTTAGCTCGCCGAGCTTTTTATTAAGATCAATATAATATTCGCTCTCGGAAAGCTCCATGACGGTTTCTGTCAGCTTTATTAAAGCCGGGGATTTAACATTATCCCGAACCGCCTTAAAGCCCTTTGCAAGGCGCGCCACGATATCTATGTAAAGCTCAATCTCTGTGATACTGTAAAGATAATTCTTCGCAACCTCGGTTTCGCTCTTGATGCGGCGAAGCTCGATTATATCGTTAAGCAGCGTCAGAACACTTTTGAGTGTGTCAACAATGCTCGGATTCGCGAGCATATCGTTAACGGTTGCCAGACGGTATTCGATTGTGGCTTTATCTGTCGTAAAATAGTCCGAAAGATTCGAGTTTGTAAGCTCGAGCAAAAAGTCAAGTCCAAGCTCGGAAATAACCGAGTCTGAAACAGTAACCTTTTCGCCCGAAGGCTCGTCTATATTCGGATATAGAAGACTGAATGTTGAATCAAGCATTGGCGTAACCTTTCATTAAAGTTCGATTTGTGCGAGCTTGCCATCCCTTACAACGGTCTGTGACCTGAAACCAAGCTCACGAAGCATTTTTGCGGTTTTCTCTATTCCCTTTCCGACATCGTCTGCCGTGTGAGCGTCGGAACCGATTGTGATAAGCTCACCGCCGCATTCGCGATAAAGCGAAATAAGTTCAAGGTGAGGCATAGTGACGTCACCGCGGCGAAGTCCGGATGTGTTCACTTCAAGTGCTTTACCGCTTGAAATTAGCTTTTCATAAAGCACCGAAAGGTCATCATAATAAGGCTTATAATCAAATTTAACGCCGCAAAGTGTCATGTAGCGATTGATATAAGTGATATGCGCAAGCGTTGATAACATACCGAGTGTAGCCATTTCAGTAAGCTCTTTTATGTTTCGCTTAACGAGATAATCAAGAAACTCAGGCGTCATCATCTCGTATTTGAGATAATAAAAATCGGGATATTCTCTCATGTTATGAAGCGAACCGATAACAAAATCAAACTGATATTTTTCGAGAAAAGTTTTCGCTTCGGCTGGACGCACGTGCGCCTGACCAAGCTCAATACCGTAATTTATCCTGATCTTACCGTCATATTTTTCCTTTGCGGCAAGTATCTCTTTTTTTGCATCATCTGCAAAGTACGGCGGATAGATACCATCGAGGATTCCGTCTATATCATAGTGATCGCAGATTGATATTTCATTTATACCGCGTGCGATCGCCGTTTCAACTATTATATCAATTTCTCCCGAGCCGTCCTGCGCTCCGTCAAAGGAATATTTCGTGTGAATATGTGAATCGTGTATGTACAAAAATCTTCACCTCAAAAACCATACTATTTATATTTTAACACATTTTTGCCCTAAGTACAAGTATATTCGATAAACTTTTTTAAATAATATTGAAATTCCGAAAATTTTGTGGTATTATATAAGAGTAAAAATATTTCCATTTGAAGGAGAAACAAAAAATGAAACAGTTCATGGATAAGGATTTTCTGCTTGAAACAGAAACCGCACAGGCTCTCTACCATAACTATGCTGCAAAGCTCCCGATCATCGACTATCACTGCCACGTTCCGCCGAAGGACATCGCAGAGGATAAGGTTTACAATAACATCACCGAGCTTTGGCTTGGCGGCGACCACTATAAGTGGCGTGCAATGAGATGCTGCGGCGTTGATGAAGAATATATCACCGGAAGCGCATCCGATTACGACAAATTCAAGGCATGGTGTAAGGTTATGCCGAAGCTCATCGGTAATCCCCTTTACCATTGGTCACACCTTGAGCTTCAGCGTTACTTCGACTGCGAGCTTATTATAAATGAAGACAACTGCGACACTATCTGGGCTCTCTGCAACGAGAAGCTCCGCGATCCCTCAATGAGCGTTCGTAATATTGTCAAGAACTCCGGCGTTGAAGCACTCTGCACAACAGACGATCCCACCGATACACTCGAATGGCACAAAATGCTCCGCGATGATGCCACCTTCGATGTAAAGGTTCTCCCTGCATTCCGTCCCGACAAGGCATTTGCAATTGACAAGCCCGGTTTTGCAAGCTACATCGCAAAGCTTTCCGAGGTTTCGGGAATCCGGGTCGTTGACGCAGACTCTCTCAAGCTCGCGCTCATGCAGAGACTTGACGTTTTCTGCGACCTCGGTTGTAAGACTGCAGACCACGGACTTGACGGTTACACACTCTTTGCAGAAGCATCCAACTATGAGCTTAACGAAATTTTCAAGAAGGCTCTCGCATCGGACGGAAACGGCATAACCGAGCTTGAAGCGGCAAAGGTTCGCACAGAGCTCCTCGCGTTCCTTGCAGCGCAGTATAAGTGCCGTGGACTTGTTATGCAGCTTCACTTCGGCGTACTTCGCAATCAGAATGCACGTATGTTCAAGAAGCTCGGTCCGGACACCGGCTTCGACACTGTTGGTAACTATGATATGATCACACCTCTCTCTCGTCTTCTCGATAAGGCAGAGGCAGACGGTAAACTTCCGAGAACTATTCTCTACTCCATCAACGCTTGCGATAACGCGGCTGTTGCGGCTCTCTGCGGATGCTTTGAAACCTCCGGTGACGGTAAGCCTCAGGTCATCCAGGGCTCTGCATGGTGGTTCAACGATAACCTCGACGGTATGCGCCGTCAGATGACCGACCTTGCAAACCTTTCCGCATTCGGAAACTTCCTCGGTATGCTCACCGACTCACGTTCGTTCATTTCGTACACTCGCCATGAATATTTCCGTCGCATCCTCTGCGACCTCATCGGTAAATGGGTTGAAAACGGCGAATATCCTTGCGATGTTGATACACTCTCCGAGCTTGTTATGGACATCTGCTATAACAACACCAAGAGCTATTTCGGATTCTGATAAATATAATAAATGTGGCCACCGAGTTGTTTTTCGGTGACCATGTTTTTTTATTGCTTTGCGGTTTTCATGAGCTTGTTAAACTGCGGGATAGATGTGAGCGCGACTGTGCCGATCATGGTGATCACCATCTCGGGCAGCATATAGAAGCCGTTGTACGCAAGCGAATAGAGCCATATGTTGTTCCAATCATCAGGCATTGACGATTCCCAAATGGTAACACCCGTGATATAGTGACACAGCATACGCAGTACGATCGCAAGTGCAACACCGAGACACATACCGAGTCTGCCGCGTTTTGCGAAAAATCCTGTTATACCGAGAATGGTGAACGCAACGATGTAGTCAAACAGGATACATACGATCAGTACTGTCGGAGTGAGTCCCCAACCAAAGCACTTGCTGACAAGAAGCTGAATTACAGAATAGACAAATGTGCTGCCAAATCCCCATTTAGGGCCATGCATAAGCCCGATAAGACAAATCGGTATCATAGATCCAAATGTTATTGTTCCGCCAAGAGGCATCTCAAACGGCGAAAAACTGAGAACTGTACCGATTGCAACAAGTATAGCACACTGCGCCAAAATGCGAAGATTCTGATTTCTCATAAAAAAGTCCTCCTTCATAAAAAAATTCTCCGAACAAAATAACCGTGTTCGGAGATTTATGACGTTTGGAAAGTCTTATAAAATAAAACTATCGCGATATCCCTACGCCGGAATTACCCGTACAGGTTCAGAGGGTTCGGCCGTCGCCGTCTCAGCTTCATGCAGATCATCTGTGCACCGATGAAATACAGTCAGCACCCCTTTGTCGTTATTCTATTTGGAGTATTAATATTATATCACGCTAAAGTTTAGTTGTCAAGTCCTTTTCGACAATTTTTTTATTTCGGTTACATATCTGAAACGCTCAAAGCGAGAAAAACCAAGCTCCTCAAGCTCTATTTTGGAGCGAAGCGTATCCTCCGCTGTGTTGAAATCCGGTATAAGCGGAGTTTTAACTGTCACACGCTCTGCGAGGGGGGAAAGCTGACGGAGGTTTTGTTTCATTGCAAACGAGGAACAACCGGTGTATGCACGGTAAATCTCGTCGTTCATATCCTTTATATCAATAACATATTCATCAATCAAACCGTCAAGCATGGCGAGCTTATCCTCTGAAACTGCAAGACAGGATTCAAGCGTAAAATGCCATTCTTCCCTATTCTCTTTGCAGTAAAGTATAAACTCACGTATAAACTCTGCTTGCAAAAGAGGTTCACCGCCGCCAAATGTCACACCGCCGCCTGTCGCCGTAAAATAGATAGAATCGACACGCAACCGCTCATATAAATTTTCAACAGAAAGATCGAGCGGTACAGATTTGGACTTGCACTGCGGATTGAGACAGTACCTGCAGTCAAGCGGACAGCCGTGACCGCCAACAAGCGTGGTAACTCCAATTCCGTCCGTTCCGATACGGTGACGTGAGATACCGATACATTTAAAAGTCACGAATTTTCCTCCGAGGTGTCGGAATCGGTTTCAGGATATATAATCGCATCATTGGGGATTATAACAGTAACTTTTTCACCCTCAAAATCCGGCAAATTTACAGTGTCACCACCAACATCATCGGGCAAAAGTACAGTATCACCACCGATATCATCGGGAATAAAAGCAATATCACCCTCAAGCGCATATTCTTCCGTAGCGATCTCTCCTGCGATATCGGTAACTGCCGGCAGCATTCCCTTGACAACAGACACATCGATTGTTTCGTCCTGACTCTCTATAAAATTGCCTGATTCCGGCTCTTCTTCAGTGGTATCCTCTGCAGTAGTATCCGCAAACGCAATACTGCCCTCTGTAACATAACTTTCAACAGCCATATCGCCATCAAGTTGCTCGCCGCCATTTATTAGATTTCCGAGATTTTCAATAATGTCACATGAAGTTGTGTTAACTGCAATAAGTCCGGCTGAAATTCCTGCAAGAGCTATTTTAAAGCCACGCTTTTTGCGAGCCTCGAGTCCACGTTCAAGAAAGCGAACCTCAGCTTCACATCTTGGACAAGTACCGAGACAATCACCCGTGTGGGTACATTCGGGAATATTGAGAGGGATACCATTCGCCTTTGCAATATCACGGCGGATATTTTTGAGAATATTACATTTCTGTTTTCCGTTCATTGGGAGCACCTCCTGCGTTTTTGTAATCATATGACGCACAACAAACAGAAAAAGTTCCAAAAAAATAACCGTGAGAGAAAAAATCCCACGGTTAAATTTATAAAGCTGAAATTATTCTTCGTCGTCGCAGTGACAGCAGCCGCAATCGCAGTCGTCGTCATCGCAGTCGTCGCAGATGCAATCGAACTTCTCGTTGCAAGCGGGACAAGTGATCTCAGCAGGATCAACAGTTTCGTCGAAGTAAACCTTTTCGCCGCAAGCGGGGCAAGTTACCTCATAGAAAACCTCATCCTCGTCGTCATCACAGTCGCAGCAATCGCAGTCATCATCGTCGCAATCGCAATCGTCGTCACAGCACTCGTCAAACTCGTCCTCAAGGTCATAAACCTCTTCTTCGAGCTCGCCAAGGTCGTGATCAAGCTCGTCGAGATATGCGTAGTGAGTTTCAAGCTCTGCTTCAAGAGCGTCGATCTTGTCAGCCATATCGGATACAAGCTCAAGCAGCTTCAGAGTGAGCTTATCATCAATTTTAGTACCCTCTGCAAGTCCCTTTAAATATGCAGCCTTTTCAGTAAGTGTCATTGTAATATTCTCCTTTAGATAGTGTTGTCGATGTTCACGCGGTCTTCGCGCAGCGAAGTTGTCACCCTTGGTGACAAAGCGAGAACATCGTTGACAGTTGCGAAGCAACTATCTTATGCTCTTTCGAGAAATTCACCGGTTCCTTTGTCGATGTCCGCACGTTTTTTGCGAAGCAAAATTGCCGTCATTGACGGCAAAGTGCGGTCATCGTTGACAGTTGCGAAGCAACTGTTTTATGCTCTTTCGAGATATTCGCCGGTTCTGGTGTCGATGCGGAGCTTGTCGCCGATGTTAACGAACAGCGGAACCTTGATTGTTGCACCTGTTTCGAGAGTTGCAGGCTTGGTTGCGCCCTGCGCTGTATCACCCTTGAAGCCGGGCTCGGTGTCAGAAACCTCGAGCTCAACAAACATGGGAGGCTCAATTGCGAAGATGTTGCCCTTATAGGAAACGATCTTACACATCATTTCTTCCTTAACGAAACGGAAATTATCGCCAAGCTTAGCTGCTTCAACGGGAACCATATCGAATGTTTCCATATCCATGAAATAGTAAAGGTCGCCGTCGTTGTAGGAATACTGCATTTCCTTTCTTTCAACGATTGCGTTCTCAAACTTATCTGTGGGGTTAAAGGTACGCTCGGTTACAGCACCGGTGATGACATTCTTCATCTTGGTTCTTACGAACGCTGCACCCTTACCGGGCTTAACGTGCTGGAATTCAACGACCTGCAGGACCTGTCCGTCCATTTCAAAAGTTATACCGTTTTTAAAATCTCCGGCTACTACCATTGTTGTATATCCTCCAAAAAATAAATGAATTATGTCAGGGTTGTCCCCGGACATTTACATGGGTATATATATTTTACACTATTTTCCCGATTTTTTCAATAGGTTTAGCGAGGAAATTTTGTATATTTACAATTTGTTCATTATATTATCGTGAGTATCCTTTTTTAATTTAATATTTACAATAACGCTATTGCAAAAAAAGAGCGGATATGATATAATTAATAAGTTATAATGTTATAATTATATACTGGGAGGTGTAGAGGTGAAGCTGAAGCCATTTGACTATGCCGCTGTGATTACGGTTGCCCTGCTCGCAGTTCTTATGGCACTGCCGATTTTTATGCAAAACGAAGGCTCTTCGCTCAAGATTACAACTGACACAGAAACCTACGTTATCCCTCTCGGTCTTAACACAACTCATACCGTCTCATCAAACACACACACACTGACGCTTGAAATAAAAGACGATAGCGCAAGAGTTACAGCTCACACCTGCCCGGACGGACTCTGTGCGGCTATGGGAGCAATATCATCAGAAAATCAAACGATCGTCTGCCTTCCTGCGAAAATTGTTATACGCGTCATGAGCGGTGAAAACGAGGTGCTCGATGAAATTGCGGGATAATCGTGCACGAACGCTTGCCGTATACGCCTTACTGCTTGCGGCAGCACTTATACTATCATATATCGAAGCTTTACTGCCGCCGCTCGGTATATTCAAGCTTGGACTTGCAAACATCGCGGTAACGCTCGGCGTTTATATAAAATCAAAACGGTGCGGACTTGTTATTATGCTCTGCCGCGTTCTCATAACTTCCCTGCTTTTCGGCTCGGCAACGACGTTTGCTTTCTCCTTGCTCGGCGGTCTCTTTGCATGGATTATTGCAGTCTTGCTCCTGCCGCTTTACAGAAAAGAAAAAATCACACTTGTCGGAGTGTCCGTATTGTGTGCGGCATCGCATAACGTCGGACAAGTTATCGCCGCGTGTGTTTTACTTTCGACAACCGCACCTCTGACAATGCTTTGTTGGTTGCTCCTTGCGGCGATTCCTGCCGGAGTGCTTACCGGTATTGCATCGCAAATAATTATAAACCGTATCGGAGATAAAATATGAAACGTCTGATCGTGATAATTTTTATGTTACTTATAACGCTGACCGGATGCGATAATGTGCGTATCACTCATTCCGAATTTAAAATGGATACGGTTATAAGCTATGATATCACTCACAGCTCCGCCGATTCACTCATTGCGCATTGCTCTGAAATTACAGCATCGGCTGAAGAATTGTTTTCAGCCTATTCAGACACAAGCGCTGTTTCGAAATTTAATAATTCTCACAAGCTCATAATTGAAGATACCCCCGAGCTTTATGAAACACTGCGCGTTGCGTCCGAGGTTTACGAAATATCAGATGGTGCATTCGATATTACCGTATTCCCTCTCGTCAAGCTTTGGAATGTTACGCATTCCACAGAGGATTGGACACCGCCGAGCGATGATGAGATATCGGCGCTGCTTTCGGATATCGGCATGGACAAGCTCATGTTTGACGATTATTTGCTTGCAAGGATTCCGAGCGAAAGCAATACGGAGATCGACCTTGGCGGTATCGCGAAGGGATATACTCTCGGAAAATGTGCCGAGTATCTTACCGAAAACAAAGCCTCGGGAACCGTCAGCTTCGGCGGAAACATCGCCCTTGTCGGCAATAAAAAAGACGGCTCGAAATGGCAAGTCGGAATCAAAAATCCCTTTTCTCCAGACACACTGATAGCAACACTTGCGCTTGACTCAGGCATCGTCGCCGTAAGCGGTTCATATGAGCGTTACACCGAATATGACGGTGTGAGGTATCATCATATAATTGATCCTAAAACCGGTTATCCTGCCGAAAGCGACCTTGCCTCGGTTGCAGTGTGGATGCCCGAAGCCGATGCGTATAGCGGCGCGTATGCCGATGCACTATCCACAGCACTTTTCGTTATGGGACACGATGCCGCACTTGAGCTTTATAAGCCATACAGCGATTTTGAAGCCGTCCTCATTAAAAACGACGGAACAGTCACAGTAACCGACGGACTCCTCGAGAGGTACTCTGTATATGAATAAAAAAATCCCGCTTCCGCTTAAAATTATCGCCGCCGTACTTGTGACTTGTGTAATAGCCGCACTCTGCATATGGCTTATACCGCTGGTGCTTTCGCTTGGCGAGCCTCAAAATCAGGAGCGTTTTCGAGATTTTATAGAATCGCTTGGAGTTCTCGGCGTTCTCGCAATGCTCTTTATACAGGTTTTGCAGATCATTATTGCTATAATCCCGGGTGAGCCGATTGAAATTCTGATGGGGCTTATGTACGGCACGGTTGGCGGTCTCGTTCTGACGCTCGTCGGAATTGCTATCGGACAGATTCTTGTCTTTTTTGCAGTTAAAAAGCTTGGAATGAAGTTTGCCGCAAAATTTGTTGACGTTAAAAAATTTGAGAACCTGTCTTTCTTAAAAAATCCCAACAAGCGCGACAGTCTCATTTTCATTCTTTTCTTCGTTCCCGGAACTCCAAAGGATATACTTACATACTTTGCACCGTTCACGGGAATTGAATTTCTTCGCTTCATCATAATTGCAACACTTGCGCGCATACCGTCTGTTGTTTCGTCAACCTGGGCAGGCGCAACCATTTCCGACGGCAGCTTCATGAAAACTCTCATTATTTTTGCGGTGACTGGCGTTATCGGTATCGTCGGAATTATAATAAACAATCATATAACCAAAAAACATAACAACGAAAACAAGGAAACAAAATGATAAAAGTAACAAGTGAGCAAATCGCCGAGCAGTATAAAATAATGCACGGTGTACGTGAGCATTTTTTATCGCTCGGCAAAACACCGAAATGCTATATAAGAACCTTTGGCTGTCAGCAAAACGAAGCCGATTCCGAACAGCTTCGAGGAATGACATCGGAAATGGGATATACCCGTACCGAAATACCAGATGAAGCTGACCTTATACTTATAAACACCTGTGCCGTGCGTGAGCACGCAGAGCTTCGTGCGCTTTCGACCACGGGACAGTTCAAAAAGCTTAAAGAAAAAAATCCCGAGCTGTATATTGGCGTCTGCGGCTGTATGGTAACGCAGGAGCACCGAATGGATCAGGTTAAAAAAAGCTATCCTTACGTCGATTTTCTCATCGGAACAGGTATGCTCTATAAGCTTCCCGAAATAGTCGCAAAGCAGCTTGACGGCGGCAAACGCAGCTTCACTGTTGACACCCCCGAGGGCTCACTTGCCGAGGGACTGCCAATCAAACGCGAATCAAAAACCACTGCATGGGTAAGCGTCATGTACGGCTGTAATAATTTCTGCTCATACTGCGTTGTTCCGTATACCCGCGGACGTGAACGCAGTCGTGAACGCTCGGATATACTTGCAGAGGTAAAAAACGTTATCGCAGACGGCGCAAAGGAAATTACACTGCTCGGTCAGAACGTGAACTCGTATTCCTCAGACGGCGGTGACTTTGCCGATCTCGTTGACGAAATATGCGCGCTCGACGGCGATTTCATCCTGCGCTTTATGACAAGCCATCCAAAGGACGCATCGCATAAGCTTATCGACACAATGGCGAAAAACAGTAAATGTGCAAAGCAGTTTCACCTGCCGCTTCAGTCGGGGTCGGGACGTATACTTCACGAAATGAACCGTAAATATACTCCCGAACGCTATCTTGAGCTTGTTGAGTATATGCGTGGGAGGATGCCCGATATTGCACTGTCGTCCGATATAATCGTCGGATTCCCCGGTGAAACGGATGAGGAGTTTGAGGAAACCCTCTCAATGCTCCGTAAAGTCGGTTTTGACATGGTGTATTCGTTCATATATTCTCCGAGACCTCTGACGCCTGCTGCGGCAATGACCTGTCAGATACCGCCCGAGATTAAGTCGGAACGCTTTGAGCGTTTGCTTGAAGTTCAAAATGGAATATCGCTTGCAAAAAATCTTTCGCTTATTGGTAAGGTCGAGCGTGTACTCATTACCGGTGAGAGCAAAAACTCCCCCGATATGCTGACCGGACGTGCCGATTCAAATAAGCTCGTGCACATTCCTCGTGATGCCGCAAGTGAAGCATATATTGGAAAATTTGCCAATGTAAAAATCACAAAGGCAGAAACGTTCGCTCTTTTCGGAGAGCTTGCGTAACATTAATCAAGTCAAAAAATTTTATTTATATATAAGGAGAACCCAAAATGGAAGTTATGGAACTTGCCGCAGAGCTCGGCAAAAAAATCAAGGAAGATCCCCGTGTTGTTAAGATGCAGGCGGCTGAAAAGGCATACGCCGAAGACAGAGCCCTTCAGACTCTCATGATTGAATATAACGCACAGTCTACTGCACTCACCGAGGAATATAAGAAGCCCGAAAAGGATACTGAATTTATTGAACGTATCGAAGCGCGCATCAACGAGCTTTACCATGAGATCACAACAAATCCCTCAATGCTCGCATATCAGCAGGCACAGGAGGAGGTTAACGAGTTCATGAATGAGGTTAACTCGGAGATCACATTCCAGATCACAGGTGAGCGTCCCTGCTCACACGATTGTTCGTCCTGCGGCGGAAGCTGTGGTCACGACCATCATCACCACTAATAAAAGTCGCGGCTTCTGCCGCGACGCGGTTTCCGAAAAAACGTCGGTGACTGCGTGACGGCAGAACCAAACTAACATAGAAAGAGGTTTCATCGCTATGACACCGATGATGCAGCAATACTTTGAAATAAAAAATCAATATAAGGACACCCTGCTCTTTTACCGCCTCGGCGACTTTTACGAAATGTTTTTCGAGGATGCAAAAATTGCTTCACGTGAGCTTGAATTAACGCTTACCGGACGTGACTGCGGAGAGGAAGAGCGTGCACCGATGTGCGGCGTACCGTTCCATTCTGCAGATTCATATATCGGCAAGCTCATCGAAAAGGGTTACCGCGTTGCGATATGTGAGCAGGTTGAAGATCCGGCAGTTGCTAAGGGACTTGTAAAGCGTGAGGTTATTCGAGTGATCACTCCCGGAACCGTCACCGATGCAGGACAGCTTTCCGAGCAGAAAAACAATTACATAGCCGCAATTTCGGCAATTGATGAGCGAATCGGCGTCTGCTTTGCCGATGTTTCAACCGGACAGCTCTATGCAACCGAGTTTGACGGCAAACGTCGCTATGAACGCTTAACAAGCGAGCTTTCCGTATATATGCCGCGAGAGGTCATTCTTCCCTGCACACTTGCCGAGCTTGGTGAAGCGGGCACGTTTATCGAAAAGAAGCTCTGCGCAATGCCTGTGCCGCGTCTTGCGTCAAGATATGATGTGAACAGCTGCACAGAATCGGTCACGGCGCGTTACGGCGATAAATATCTTCCGGGCGAAGCTAATCTTCCGATAACTCTTGCAATCGGCGCACTGCTTTCTTATCTTAATGAAACACAAAAGATTGACCTTTCCTATCTTTCCGACCTCAAAATATACACCGACGGACAGTATCTCGAAATGGACGTTGCAACAAGACGAAATCTTGAGCTTGTTGAAACCATGCGCACAAAGGAAAAACGCGGTTCACTTCTCTGGGTGCTCGACAGGACAAAAACCTCAATGGGCGCACGTATGCTGCGCAAATGGGTTGAGTTACCGCTTGTAAGCCTTTTTGAAATTGAACGCAGACTTGATGCGGTTGACGAGCTCTATGAGGGATTCATGCTTCGCGAAGAGCTGTCACTTGCACTTAAAGGTGCACTTGACCTTGAGCGACTTTCAACAAAAGTTATTTACGGAACGGCTAACGGAAAAGATCTCGTTGCCATGCGTTCCACATTTGAAATTCTCCCGGAGCTTAAACGTCTGCTTGCTGATGTGCGCTCATCAGAGCTGTCAGGACTTAATAAAGATCTTGATCCACTAACGGATCTCAGCGAGCTTCTTCGTGCAACCATCGTTGACGAGCCGCCTTTTTCGATAAGAGAGGGCGGAATAATACGTGACGGTGCCTCGGAGGAAATCGACTATCTTCGCCGTATCGTCAAGGATTCGTCCGCGATTATCGAGGAAATCGAGGAACGAGAGCGTGCCGCAACGGGAATTTCCAAGCTGCGTGTCGGTTATAACCGCGTTTTCGGCTATTATATAGAGGTTACACGCTCGCAGGTTTCGCTTGTTCCCGATCATTATATAAGAAAGCAGACAACGGCAAATTCGGAGCGTTACATAACCCAGGAGCTCAAAGATACAGAGGCAACACTTCTCGGCGCGGCGGACCGCGTAAATACGCTTGAATATGAGCTTTTCAGAGCTGTATGTCAGAAGCTCTGCGAAAACGTTACAAGAATAAAGCTCGCCGCGGAAATAATTGCGAAAATAGACGCTTACGTTTCCCTTGCCGATACCGCAGTGCGAAACGGTTACGTTCGTCCGACGCTCGACACCTCCGACCGCATAACTATAACAGAGGGACGTCACCCTGTGGTTGAAAAATTCGTTGACGACAGCTATTTTGTTCCGAACGATACCCTGCTCGACACCTCCGATAACCGTCTCATGCTTATCACCGGACCGAACATGGCAGGTAAATCAACATATATGCGTCAGGTTGCACTTATAACGGTTATGGCACAGATCGGCTCGTTTGTACCGGCAAAGAGCGCACAGATCGGCATTTGTGACCGTGTGTTCACCCGTGTCGGTGCATCAGATGACCTTGCAAGCGGTCAGTCCACGTTCATGCTTGAAATGAACGAGGTTGCAAACATCCTCAAAAACGCCACAAAGAAATCGCTGATTATTTACGACGAGATCGGACGCGGCACATCAACATATGACGGTATGTCAATCGCACGTGCCATCGTTGAATACACCGTTTCACCGAAGCTGGGAGCGAAAACATTATTTGCAACCCATTATCACGAGCTTACAGCCCTCGAGGGTTCGCTTTCGGGAGTTGTGAACTATAACATCGCGGCAAAGAAAAAGGGCGACGATGTTACATTTTTGCGTAAGATCGTGCGCGGTGCGGCAGACGACAGCTATGGAATCGAGGTTGCAAAATTAGCAGGCGTTCCAAGTGAGGTCATAAAGCGTGCAAAAGAGGTTCTTGCGGAGATCGAAGCAGGAGAAATGCAGGTTATTCGTCAGGTTGAAAAAGAACCCGAAATAGAGGACGAAATGACCGTTGAAACCATTCTCGCCATGAACGCCGCCAATATGATTCGCGAGATCAGCCTTGACACCCTGACACCTATCGAAGCTATGAACGAGCTTTATAAACTAAAGAAAATGCTGTCTTAAATGTCAGCAACCAACTAAGATAAGGAGGATTACATGGGAATAATCCGTCAGCTCGATTATGAAACCGCCGTTCTTGTTGCGGCAGGAGAGATGATTGAGCGTCCGCTTTCGGTTGTCAAAGAGCTTGTTGAAAACTCTATTGACGCAGGTGCCGGAAAAATAACTGTTGAAATACAAAACGGCGGAATATCTATGATTCGTTGCACTGATAACGGCTCCGGCATTGCAAAAGAGGATCTTCCGCTTGCAATAATGCGAAACGCCACAAGTAAAATCAGAACCTCCGACGATATTGCATCAATAATGACGCTCGGCTTCCGCGGTGAAGCACTTGCATCAATTGCCGCTGTGGCTGATCTTCGCATACGCTCAAAGCGTTCCTGCGATTATATCGGACACGAGCTTGAGGTTCACCCCGGAATGGAATCGCCAACCATAACGGAAGCCGCAATGACAAACGGCACGACAATAATCGTTGAAAATCTTTTTGCAAACATTCCCGCAAGACGTAAATTCTTAAAAAAGGATTCCACCGAAGCATCACACGTCGTAGACCTTTTTGAACGTCTCGCACTCTCGAATCCCGAGGTTGCAATGACACTTATCGTTGACGGCAAGATGCGGTACAGTACGCCCGGTGACGGTGACCTGCATCATGCCATTTACAGCGTATGCGGTGCCGATTTTGCCGGTAAGCTGATTGAGCTCAGCTATAAGAGTGACGTTAAGATTCACGGCGGCGGAAGCGTTAATGCAACGGTTCGCGGATATATCGGAACTCCTGATAATAATTTCGGAAACCGCCAGAATCAGATTTTCTATGTTAACGGCCGTCATGTCAAAAGCCGCTGTCTGCAGGCTGCTCTTGAGGAGAGTTATACATCATATATAGATTCCTCACGCTACCCTGCCTGCGTTATCTTTGTTGATATTCCCCCGGAATTTGTTGATGTCAATATACACCCCACAAAGCTTGAAGTTAAGTTCGTTGCCGAAAAACCGATATTTGAAGCGGTATTTTACGCAGTACGCGGCGCACTTGAGCGTCACATTCCGCGCCCTAAGATGTCACTTGACGGCAAGAGCACCGGCGACGCCGCATATGAGCTGACAAAACAGCTTGGAGCGTTTGTTCCGATTGAAGATAAAGACACCGCAGAGCCTGCACCGAAGCTTATATATAACAATCAGCGAAATGTTAAACGTGGACAGCTTTCGATAACCGATATGGCACCGCCACCTGCATTTGACGAAAACGGTGAAAGCCCAAGAATGCCGAAAATTATCTCGGATACGTTCAAATCCGAAACAGTAAATTATAAGCTTGAACAGCAGGATACGTCAAGCATGGATATAACTCACCAGCAGGTCTATCTTGAATCAATACCCGAAAACCTCGGAACGTCTTTGACTGCTGATGACGGTGCACCCTCAGAACCGCAGAGTATGTCGCATGATGCCCTGCCTCAATATATTGAAGAACAGCTTTCAAATCCGCGCGTTACGCTTCGTCACAACGAAAAGCAACCCTCACGCATGAGTGATGAGGAATTTAAAATGTTCTGCGAACAGCATGGTGACGTACCGTCGCGGTGTGATGATACCGCTTCCATACCGGATGTTCCAAATATAGACGATTTTAAAATCGAAGCCAAAACACCCGAAGCTGAAACGATTATAACCGCAAAGCGTGTCCCCGAATATAAAATCCTCGGCGAAGCGTTTCTTTCATATCTATTCATCGAGGTCGAGGATCGCGTTATGGTCATCGACAAGCATGCGGCACACGAGCGTATAATCTTCGAGGATCTCAAGGCTAATCTAAAAGCCCGGATAAACTCAAAAGAAATTCCAATGCAAATGCTTCTCATGCCGCTTGAAATTCCTCTGACGCCGAAGCTTTCATCAACTGTTACCGACTTTGAAGATGACATACGTGCCATCGGCTATGACTTTGAAATCGGCGATAGATCAGCATCTGTCACCGCAATCCCGGTAAGCCTTGAAATAAACGCAGCGCGTGACGTTTTTGAAGAAATTGCAGATAAGCTTTGCAGCGGTACGGGAAGCGCCGAGATAACCCGCGACACGCTTTTTGAAAAGGCGCTCTATCAAGCATCATGCAAAGCGGCTATAAAGGTTGGACGTGAATATGATATCGAACATCTTAAATGGATATGCGACAAGCTGCTCGTGCTTGATGATATCAAGGTGTGTCCACACGGTCGTCCGGTCGCGTTCGAGATGACAAAATCGCAGATTGAGCGTCAGTTTAAAAGAATATAATAAATATATTACACTCCGAAAGGAAACAGCAATGTTCACATTATTAAAACAAGAAGGCAACGCACGCCGAGGTCAGTTTGAAACTGTACACGGAACCATACAAACTCCCGTTTTCATGAATGTCGGCACCTGCGCCGCAATAAAAGGCGGTATATCGACAATGGACCTTCGTGAAGTAAACTGTCAAGTTGAATTATCGAACACATACCATCTCCATCTTCGCCCCGGCGATAAGCTGATCGCGGATATGGGCGGTATTCATAAGTTCTTCAATTGGGATAAGCCGGTACTGACCGACTCGGGCGGATTCCAGGTCTTCTCTCTCGCACAGCTTCGCAAAATCACCGAGGAGGGTGTACGCTTTGCATCTCATATCGACGGTGCACGTATCTTCATGGGTCCCGAGGAATCAATGCAGATTCAGTCAAATTTAGCTTCAACAATTGCAATGGCGTTTGACGAATGTATCGAAAATCCTGCACCTTATAAGTACGTCAAGGACAGTATCGCACGTACCACTCGCTGGCTTGAGCGCTGCCGCAAAGAAATGGACAGACTCAATTCTCTTGAAACAACGATCAATAAAAACCAGATGCTTTTCGGTATCAATCAAGGAAGCACCTATGCAGAGCTGCGCATTGAGCATATGAAGCAGATTTCGGAAATCGAATGTAACGGCTATGCAATCGGCGGACTTGCTGTCGGAGAATCGGCAGAGGAAATGTATGAAACCATCGACGTGGTTGAGCCGTATATGCCGAAGGATAAGCCGCGTTACCTGATGGGTGTCGGCACTCCCTGCAATATTCTTGAAGCGGTACATCGCGGAGTTGACTTTTTCGACTGCGTAATGCCCAGCCGTAACGCACGCCACGGTAACATTTTCACCTGGCACGGCAAAATGAATCTGCTTAACGAAAAGTATGCGCGTGATCCGCGTCCGATTGATGAAAACTGCGGTTGTCCCGCTTGCCAGGCATACAGCCGTTCGTATATACGTCACCTTTTCAAGGCAAAGGAAACGCTCGGTATGCGTCTTGCGGTACTGCACAATCTCTATTTCTACAATGAGCTTATGAAAAAGATACGCGATGCACTCGACGCAGGCGAATTTGAAAACTTCTACCGTTATTACCGTGATATTCTCGGAGAGCGAAGCGAAAGCTGAATATAAAAATCGGGAGCAGTTTTAGCTGCTCCTTTTCATATGCGCTTATAAGCTGAACGATATACATTACAAGCATTGAGTTGCCTGCGGTAAATGATTATATAACGATTTCCTCTTCATCCTCAGCCGGCAGCCATGATGCACCAAAATCAAGATCCTTAAAGAGTGCCGCAAGACCGGTTATTTGCTTGAGCCTGAGAATCTCATCCTTTTCCATACCGAGATGCTTTGATATCCATGCATCCGAGCGTCCGAGATCGTGCAGTTCACGAACAATATTACTCATCAAGTCAACATCATGTGCACCACGAGCGCGGTTATGACGAATAGTGCTTGCCATACGGTAATCGAGCGACTTGTCGATGACAGATACAGGCAAAAGTCCCTTTTCGCGCTCATAAATATCGGGGTAATCCTTCATAATGCGCCAACGGTGAAAGCCGTCCACGATAACGTAAACATCCTGCTCCTTATCGTAATAGCAAACGACCGGCATTGTGTAACCGTCCTCCTTGATGCTCTCATAAAGGAGCTTCATTTCGGGAGGTGCAACAGAGTTCGGGTTATATGTATTGGGAACAACCTTTTCGTGCGGAACGGCTATAACATTATATACAGGACTCTTAAACTCCATTCTTATCCACCACCTTGCTGTATTTTTTCTTCAGGATATCAATATTTTTCTGTGATTCGCGCGATAAACCAAATCCCATAAAGCGACAGTTGTGATCGTTTTTCAGTATACAGTAACACATTCGCTTCCAGCTCGGAATATCCTTTGATGAATGAATATCATCGGTGTTGTCGGGGATTTTACCGATAAATACCACTCGGGAATTTTTCATCAGCGTATAATTGGAAATGCCGTTTCTGCGAATGTTGTAACCCTTTCTTTGCAGCTCATATATTGTATCTTCTTCAAGTCCTCCGCCTGTATTGTGCCAGAAATCAATCGAGGACCTGAATTTTTTAATATAATTGTTGCGTATATTTTTCGGCAGAGTTGCAAGAAGAAATTTCGTGTACGATTCCCATGTATGTCCCTCGGGAAGCGACAAACTGCGGTAACCGAGTGCCTTTGTTCTTCCGTAAATTGCACCGAAATTAGCGCCTCTGACGCGACCGACGAGCCGTGTCCATGTGTTTGGATCTATAACGCGGTAAAGATTGAGACTGTCCTTCGCGTAATCGTTAAACGGAGATGCAACACGCATCTGATCAAGCGGCAGTCCTGCCTTATAATAGAGGTCGTAGAGATGGTTATAATCGTAATTAAAGAGATAATTAGCGTGCCAGATGTCTTCGTTTGACCAGTCGTAAAGAGGCGATGCCGCCCAGATATCCTTGAATTGACGTGTTATATAGCATTCGTCCTTGTATCCGTATCTTTTATTTACAAATCCGCTGTAACGGTTCAAGGATTCGTCTGCACGTATTCCAAGTAAACATACCGTCTTTTTTTCTCCGTGTGAAAAATGATACCACCTGGCAAACTGCTTTGCAAGATCCTCCTGATGCATACGGTAACGGTATGTGGTCATCGGGTTATTTTCAAGATTAATTACATACGGATGCTTCGGCATGGGACGAACCCAAAGCTCTTTTTTCGTATCATCCCAGGGATACCAGAACATTTCATAATTTGAAACCGAGGTGCGCGTTGCCATGGGTAAGCAAACCCAGAAAAGCTCAACATTCTTTTCTGTCTCAAGACGCTTGAATGTCCGCTCGACATATTCGGTTGTTACCGTATACTGTGCCTCAAAATCCTGATGAAAAACGCCGATTGTTCTCTCCGGAAAGTTTTCGTTTCTGAAATCGAGCAGGAGATTGAGAAGAACACCGCTGTCCTTTCCGCCGGAGAAAGAAACGAAAATATTATCAAATTCCTCAAAAATATATCTGAGTCGCTCTTGTGTGGCATCATACACATTTATACCACAGTATTTTTTCTTCACGCAATCACCGCCTTTTAGGAAAATTTTGCCAATTGACAGCTAAAATATTCAAGACACCCACATTGCGCAGGTGTCTTGAAAGTTATTATTATAAACCGCTCTGAACGGAATAGTTAGGTGCTTCTTTAGTGATGTTAATGTCGTGCGGATGAGATTCACGCAGGCCTGCACCTGTGATGCGAACAAACTGTCCGCGTTCCTGAAGCTCTGCAACTGTCGGAGTGCCACAGTAACCCATACCTGCACGAAGACCGCCGATGAGCTGGAAGACTGTATCGGAAAGCGGACCCTTGTAAGGTACACGTCCTTCAACGCCCTCGGGAACGAGCTTGCGAGAGTTTTCCTGGAAGTAACGGTCTTTTGAACCCTTTTCCATAGCCGCGAGCGAACCCATACCGCGATAAACCTTGAACTGACGACCCTGATAGATTTCAGTCGTTCCGGGGGATTCCTCACAGCCTGCGAAGAGCGAACCGATCATAATGACCGAAGCGCCTGCAGCAATCGCCTTAACGAGGTCGCCGGAATACTTGATACCGCCGTCTGCAATAACCGGAACACCGGACGCAGCAGCTTCACGGGCAACGTCATAAATCGCAGTAACCTGCGGAACACCGATACCTGCAACAACACGTGTTGTACAGATCGAGCCGGGGCCGATACCAACCTTGATAGCGTCAGCGCCTGCCGAAATGAGATCGTGTGCAGCCTCGCTTGTTGCGATATTACCTGCAATGATCTGTGCTTCCGGGAATGCGGATTTAACTTTGTCAACGCAAGCGATGATGTTCTTTGAATGACCGTGTGCCGAGTCGAGAACAAGGAAGTCTGCGCCAACAGAAAGAAGCGCCTTTGCTCTGTCGAGAACGTCCGCGGTAACGCCGATCGCGGCACCGCAAAGAAGTCTGCCGTTTGCGTCCTTAGTGGAATTCGGATATTTGGAAGCCTTTTCGATATCCTTGATCGTGATAAGTCCGCGCAGAGTGAAGCTGTCGTCAACGAGCGGAAGCTTTTCAATCTTGTTTGCACGAAGAATTTCCTGTGCCTGCTCGAGGGTTGTACCAACAGGTGCAGTGATCAGATTTTCCTTGGTCATAACCTCCTTGATACGCATCTGGTGATTATCAAGGAAACGCATGTCACGGTTTGTGATGATGCCGATGAGTCTCTTGTTTTCGTCACATATCGGCACACCGGATATCTTATATTTGCCCATTAACTCGTCTGCTTCGTAAACGTAGTTATCGGGAGAGAGATAGAAAGGATTTACAATAACGCCGTTCTCGGAACGCTTAACACGCTCAACCTCATCAACCTGCTTTTCAATCGGCATATTCTTATGGATAACACCAACGCCGCCTTCACGTGCCATAGCAATAGCAAGACGCGATTCGGTAACCGTATCCATCGCCGCGCTCATCATGGGAATATTGAGTTTAATCTTTTTAGTGAGCTGAGTTTCGAGCGACACCATGTTGGGAGTGACGTCACTCTTTGCGGGGATAAGCAGTACATCGTCGAAGGTAAGACCTTCCTTGAGGAATTTTTCGGCGGGATTGCAATTCACCATAGTAATCACCTTGCCTGAGTTAACGAAAACAAAGGCATCCTTTCTGTAATTATTTTTTAAGAGTACTATTTAATTTATTATACCCGATTTTTCCCTCTTTGTCAAGTACATTTTTAAGGGTGGACGTCGAAAATAATTAGTTATTTTGTCAATTTACGGATAATAGCAAAAATGAATCAAAAAATCAAAATGTCAAAGAAAATGAATCAAAAACAGCAAACCTCTTGAAAAAATCACTCATATATGATATACTTACCTTGTAAACTAAATTTATCCTAAAGGAGAATTGATATGAAATTCAGTGCTTGTGTTCCGATGTCAACAGAGCGCGAACGCTTCCCGATCATGAAAAAGCTCGGCTTTGACTATGCTGAACCCGCTTTCAGCGCAATGTACGGCGCAACCGACGAACAGATTAACGATTTTATCGCGGCGATGAGGGAATACGATATCGCCTGCCCTGCCGCAAACGGTATGTTCATCGAGGATGTAAAGCTTCTCGAGGGCAAGGAGAGCTATTCCAAGGTTGGCGAATATCTCGATCTTGTATTCTCGCGCGCAAAGAAATTCGGTGTACAGGTCGGTATTCTCGGCAGCGGTTCCGCCAGAAAAATTCCCGACGGTATGAGCAAAGAGGAAGCAAATGAACGCTTTTGCGCACTTCTCACCGACGTCGTTTCGCCCTATGCAAAGAAGTACGACATTATGGTCGGCATCGAGGAGCTTCGTGCTTCCGAGTGCAACTTCATCAACAGCTGCAAAGAGGCAATGGAAATCATCCGCACCGTAAATCTTCCTAACATCAAGCTTCTTGTTGACTATTTCCACGCAATTCTCGGCGGTGACACACTTGAGGAGATCGCTACATATAAGGACGATATCGTTCACGTGCATTTAGCAAGCCCGATCAACGACCGCAGTGTTCCGAGAGAGAATGACCTTGAGGACTGCCGCGCATTCTTCGCTATGCTCGATAAGATCGGCTATAAGGGCCTTGTTTCGCTCGAGGGCAGATACTACAACGACTTCGAGCCTGACATCACCCTCGCCGCAGACGTTATGAAGCGCGCACTTTAAGATTCTTTAAACCAAATATAAAATACCGTTCCCAAACAATCGGGAGCGGTACTTTTTTGCCTATATGCCCATTTTCGTGATAAGCTTTTCGCCATGCGCTTCAAGTTTCTTAAAATCCATAGCTCCGATGTAAATCTTTTCAACCTCATTATGAACATCGCGAACAGCAGAAAGCTTCGACAGACCAAAATCAATCATCTCACGTATGTTTTTTCTCATCATCCTGCGATGCAGACGGTCATGCTCTGCAAGTGTGTCACGGTCAACAAAGCGAGTCATGTTTATCACTTTGACGTCACTCCGATCCGTGCGGCTGACGACTGCCATCGAAAGCTCCGGGAAACGCACTGCTTCAGTCAGATGCGGCATGAGCGGAAGCGGCGCACGGTCATAATCGAGTCCAAGCTTGTTTGCGAGCACTATCAGCTCTGTGAAAAGATGCAGTGCAGTTCCTGATTTGTCGCAAACAAGACACACAAGCTCACAGTCACTAAAGCTATCAAAGTAACATTCTCCGAGTGTTGACAGTGCAGAAAGAGCACGGATTTTGCTGTGTGATTCATGCCCCTTTACATGACATTCACGCATACGCTGCATGAGTAAGCGCTCTAAAGCCGCTGTCAGCTTATCCTTAAGTAAATACGTTTCCGACTCTTCAAGCTGTGCCGAAACGAGTGTGCCGGCAGAAGAAAAGCTCACATAAGCATCGGAAAAAAGCTGAGACTTTTTTGTTGAGAGCGAAATTATTCTATCCCGATCCGCCTTTAATTTATCAGCATCCCAGAATTCGCCAAGATTTACGATTTCCTCGGCAGCACCGGGAAATTTCGGATCATGCGTGTGCGGTGCTGTGCCGTCGAGCATGGCAAGTCGCCGTCCGTCGGAAAGCGTCATGATAACGCCGTCGAGTGAGGTGGGATCGGATGAACAATAGTAATATTCACACTCTCCTCCGCTTGCAATGGCACGTGCCGCCGCTCTTTTCATGAGCGTACTTTTCCCTGTTCCGCTTCCGCCTTTGATTATGTATGTGCGATCAAGAGTGCGCGGATCGAATATATCACAAAACCAACTGACAAACCCATTCGCGCTGTTTGCCGCGGCAAAAAAATTATCCATACATATCCTCCGTTTCCAAGGTTTTCCCTCAATAAAGGATATGCAGGATTTGTATTTGTGTGAAAAAAGCCGCACGGAGGTTGACCGCACGGCATGAATATTATTGCATCATAGGTTTGAGAGCGCATAGAGCCGCTTTGAAAGACGTTCATTAAGAAGATCGTCCCTGTCGATAATGTCAATTCCCATATCAGCGGCACGCTGCAAAAGATGCTTGTCTGCAGTGCGTACATTTGCCATCGTAACGAGTACAGGACGCGCAAGTACGCCGCCGAACTGCGATGTGAGAGTCTTGATTTCATTAAGCGCTGTGGTGTTAACAGAGCCGGATTTGCAGGAAATAAACACCGGCACTGCGCCGCGCGTTAACATAACATCAATTTCGTTAATAGTATTGATACGTGCATTAAGATCGCCGTCCCAATCTATGACAACGCTTATCTGAACGTCATCATAAATCCCGGCACTTATCGCCGCGGCGTAAACGTAAAGCTCGAGGCAAATACCAATATCGCAAAGACAGCTTCTTATAAGCTTGTTTTTATAATCAAAGCTGATTCGCTTTCCGTCGTTTTTGTAATTAAGGATAAGTCCCGCTTCGCAAAGCTCATCCATAACCGCCTTGTCTGCACCGCTGATACGCTCACCGCCGTAAATCACAGCTGATGCATCAATATGCAGATCATTTCCCTCGAGATCCTTTGAAATCTGCTGAAGATAGCCGACAGCACGCGACCAGACTCGGTGATATTTCTTATATATAGTCCACGTGCGGAAAATGTCATCGGTCATATCTCTGTCAAGACCGTCAACCGAAACATGACCGTGCGATTTCATAACACCGCCTGCTAAAGCGAGAACCGCATTTATGTTGAACTTCGGCTCTGACACAACATCGGCAGCCGCTTCGCATTTATATATATTTCTGTAAACATGAGCATAACGGTCATAACGGAAAAGCGGCATGGAACGCTCCTTTGCAAGCATTCCGACTGCAACTAAAGCAACCTCGTTTCCGCCTGTCAGATCTATTGCACACTCGCCGAATATCGAAAGAATATTTTCAAGCTCTGATGTGACGGAATCAATCGAGAGCATATCGGTCGAATAAAAGAAGCATTTTGTCGAAAGCCCAAGCGCGCGAAGACAGGAGATAATGTTGTTTTTAATTCGCTTGTTTTTTAACTTGCGAGTTCCTATGTAAACAACATTTTTCGGCTTAAATTCGGTAACGGCAAGTACGTTGTATATCTGTTCATCATCGTAAATTTCGATTATGGTTTCCGGGAAATCGCGCATACTACCAATCCTTTCCGATACTCACTTATTTTATCGTACTCATTGTAACACAAAATAATGAACATATCAACATCAATGTGATAATTTTATTGAAAATTTGACTTCTCGCTTGAAAAAAAGAAAAAAATATGTTATAATATCAATTGTAAGATTACGCTTTCATAACCAAAAAGTATATGATCATACCACCATGGAGGACGATATGAACATTGATTTAACCCGTCGTTTTGTCAGTGCAAAAAAGGCACTTTTCGATAAATTGTACGGCGGACTTAATGAAAAACAGAGAGAGGCAGTATACAGCGTTGATGGGCCACTGCTCATTCTTGCCGGCGCAGGAAGCGGTAAAACGACCGTCCTTGTCAACCGCATCGCTCATATAATAAAATACGGAAAGGCATACGAATCAGACATACTTCCCGAAAACTTTACAGAGAATGACGTAAAAATGCTCGAGGCGGCAATCAACCTCACTCCGAGCGAAATCGCGGATGTTTTGTCAACATATGCCGTTGAACCCGCGGCTCCCTGGCAGATACTTTCCATCACGTTTACAAATAAAGCTGCAAACGAAATGAAAGAACGTATCGCAAAGGTGCTCGGAGATGAGGAAATGGCAAAAGAAGTGTGGGCAGGCACATTCCATTCGATCTGCGTTCGACTTCTTCGCCGTTTCGGTGAAAGCATCGGATATGCACGCGACTTTTCCATTTACGACAGCGATGACCAGAAGAAGCTTATCACAACAATACAAAAAGAGCTCGACATCGACGACAAGACCTTCCCTGTCCGCTCCACGATGAATATAATTTCCCGCGCAAAAGACAGACTTATGTTCCCCGATGATTTCGACGCCGAGGCAGGCTCAGACTTCCGTCTTCAGAAAATCGCGCAGATATACTATAGCTATGCCGCAAAGCTGAAAGCCGCAAATGCGCTTGATTTTGACGATATCATCATGCAGACAGTTCATCTGCTTCGTGAATGCAGTGAAGCACGTGAATATTGCCAGAACCGTTTCCGCTATGTATGCGTTGACGAATATCAGGACACAAACCGCGCACAGCTTGAGCTCACACGTCTGCTCAGCGGTCGTTACCATAACATCATGGTTGTAGGCGACGATGACCAGTCAATTTACCGTTTCCGCGGCGCAACAATTGAAAACATCCTTGATTTTGATAAAGCGTTCGAATCGGCACGTATCATAAAGCTCGAACAGAATTACCGTTCCACCGGTAATATACTCGCCGCCGCAAACGCAGTTATCAAGCATAATTTCGGCAGACGCGGCAAGGAGCTCTGGTGTGACAAGGGTGACGGCGATAAGATCCGCGTTAAGAAGCTCCAGAATCAGAACGAGGAATCCAAGTATATAATCAACAAAATTTTAGACGGCGTGACACGTGAGAAGCGCAAGTACAGTGATTTTGCAGTGCTCTACCGCATGAACGCACAGTCGAACAATCTCGAAAATTTCTTTGCCAAGAGCGGTATTCCGTACCGTATGCTCGGTGGTGTACGCTTCTATGAGCGCAAGGAAATTAAGGATATCATCGCATACCTTTGCGTACTAAAAAATCCGAACGACAGCGTGCGTTTGCGCCGTATTATAAACGAACCGAAGCGCAAGATCGGAGAAACAACGATTGATGCTGTTTTCGGAATTGCCGCAGCACAAGGTGTAAGTCCGTTTGAGGTTATGGAGAGTGCACCGGAATACACCGCTCTTTTGAAAAGCGCACCTCGTCTTGCCGATTTTGTCAAGATGATACGTGACCTTCGCGCGGCATCGGAAACAGTCAGCGTTTCTGAGCTTATAAAGCTTACTGCCGCACGAACCGGTTACAATGATATGCTCCTCTCGCTTGGCGAAGAAGGGCTTGAGCGCATTGCAAACATCGGCGAGCTTGTAAACAACGCGGTCACTTACGAAACGGATAATCCCGAAGCATCTCTTGAAGGCTTCCTTGAGGACGTCGCGCTTGTCAGTGACGTTGATAATTACGATGAAACGGCTGATGCAGTAGTCCTCATGACAATACACAGCGCAAAGGGACTTGAATTCCCTGTTGTATTCATCCCGGGATTTGAGGATGGAATTTTCCCGAGCGTACAGTCGGCAATGGATCCCGAGGAGCTTGAGGAGGAACGCAGACTTGCTTATGTCGCAATCACACGCTCCAAGGAACGACTCTACTGCGTTCACGTCCGCGAGCGTATGATCTTCGGCAAAACGCAGTTTAATCCGCGTTCACGTTTCATTGATGAGATTCCGGAGGAGCTTGTGGACCTCGGTTACATTCCGAAACCGGACACAGAACAAGCGCCGAAATCGAAGAAGCCTGTAATTTCACGTGAATTTTTCAAGAAAGCAGACCTTGCAAGCGATGTCGGACGAAGCGGAGTCAGCGAACAGTTTGAGGTTGGCGACCGCGTAAGTCACTATAACTTCGGCGAGGGCGAAATAATCTCGGCAAAGCAGATGGGCGCTGACATTATGTACGAAATAATCTTCGATAATGTCGGAACCAAAAAGCTCATGGCAACCTACGCAAAGCTTAAAAAGATATAACAAAAACGGCATGGACACCAAATGAATGTCTATGCCGTAATTTTTATATTCCCCGTATTGTAACATCTCCGCTTTCGAGAGCTTCGGTGGTGCCATCATCATAGCGCACAACAAGCCTGCATCCGTCATCAATTCCGGTAGCCACAGCATGGGTTGCCGTCCCACCGACTATGCGCACCACATCAACCTCACAACCTATAACACATGAGCGTGAACGGTATTCATCAAGAAACATTCGCTTGTCAAGCCTTGTGCGATAAAGCTCCATAAATTCATTAACAATCGCCGCGGCAAGAATATTGTCCGCATCTGCCGGCGGTTCATCGAAAACAGCACCGGCGCGGTTCGCAATATCCTCGGGGAAACCACCGGTCGGCGACAAAAGATTTACGCCGATTCCGAGAATGGCATAATCAAGCGCACCGTCAGAGCGAAACTGTCCTTCGGTTAAAATGCCGCATACCTTTTTATCATTGACGTATATATCGTTCACCCATTTTATCTTGCATTCGACTTCGGCGATACGCTCGGTTGCACGTGAAACCGCCACAGCCGCCGCAGTTGTTATCATTGATATGTCTGCGATATCATACTTCGGATAAAGCAGAAGCGACATATAGAGTCCGCCGCTTGGAGAAAAGAAGCTTCGACCGAGTCTGCCGCGTCCGCCGCTTTGCGAGCGTGCAATTATAAGCCGTTCACACTTATCGGCGGCAAATTCCTTTGCTGTACGGTTTGTCGATTCAAGCGTTTCGAAAACGGAAACCGTTATCGGCTCAGAAAGATGTGCAGAAATTTTTTCAGCAGTTAACATCAGTTTTTGTAAAATCCTTTGTGAAGCTCGTTTATCATTTTTACAATCTCGCGCAGATAAGCGTTAACCTCGTTTCCGCCCATATCGAGATTTGAAAATACAGCGAGCACATAAGGTTTGTCGCCAACTTCAACGATTCCGGCATCATGATAGGAATCAATATCCCAACCGTATTTGTGGAGTACATTGTTTGGTGAGGCACCGAGAGGAATAATTACGTTATGATTAGCTTTTTCCATCGACTCGCGCATGAGAGGACCGTAAGCTTCATCCTCCTCAATAAACTCGTGAATCGCCTTAAATAACTTTCCTGCATCTCTTGCTGACATATAATTTGCATTACCTGCCGAAACCGTTGCGCCGACAGAACGTGCAAGGGCATAATAGCTCTCATATCCGAAACGGTTTCTAAGCTGCTGATATGCAATATTATCACTGTATTCAAGAGCATATTTTATAAAGTCGATATATGTAAACTCAGTACCGTCGGGCATTTCACGAATCTTTCCGGAGCCCTCCTTGTACATTGTTGCCTTGTCATAAACAACAACCTCGGAAAGATCGTATTTCGGATCGGAATATTCAATAACAACTTTATCGGGTATACCGTCCTCATCAGTATCAATCTTTTCGGGATATTTCCCCTCTGCGTCGAGCTTGTCAAAGTATGCCTGTTCATCTGCGGAAACCTTCATGAGTGCAGACAAAATAAGCGGTGCTTTGATGACGCTTGCAGTGGGATACGCGGTGTTCTCGGCGAATCCGAAATGGTAACCCGTTGAGAGATCTTCATAGTAAACGCTTATAGCGGGATAAGAAACGTCCTCGCGCGCAAGAACCGCCTCGCGAAGCTTTACTTCTGTTAATTGTGCGGCAGTCATACCGCTTTCGGAAAGCTCCTCGGGAGTAAACAAAGGCTCTGCATCCTCGCCAAGCTCGGCACGTGCCGCTCTTTCTTCTTCAATAAGCTTGGAAACCAACACCCATTCAGCCGTAGTTGTATCAGTATTCGTATCTGATGTATCATCGTCGGCAGTATCAGAAACGGGAGCCGCAGTTGAAACAAGTACATACGGAGACATGGTTTCGATATATTCAACCAGTTTATCAATAAGACGCGCCTGGGAGATCACGTCAATCTCATATACTGTTTCATATCTTGCAATATCAGCTTCGAGGGTTGTAATAGCAGAGTTTTTTTCTTCAATCTGAAGCTTGAGTGATTCAATTTCATCAGCATAAAATTTTCCCGAATCAGAAAGATTTGCTTCAAGCTCGGCAACCCTTGCGTTAAGATCGGCAAGCTCGGCAACCAAACGGTCTCTTTCCGATTTAAGGTTTTCCGCTTCCGAACGAATAACCGCATTTTCTTCTTTGAGCGATTGTCCGCCGCCGAAAACAGAAGCAATATCATCGCCCAAGAACACAAACACTGCGGCAATTATCAAAGCGGCAAGCACGCCAAAAAGAATAAATACCGTTATTTTTTGTTTTTTAGTCATTACTTTATTTTCTCCCCATTAATAAACACAGCTTCAACAGTATGGTCGATTGAAAGCAGATCTCCCCGAATGAGCACTATATCCGCGTCCTTTCCGACTTCAAGCGAACCGACACGAGAGTCGATACCGAGAATACGTGCAGGATTTATTGTAATTGCTTCAAGTGCCTCGGCGTGTGAAAGTCCTTCTTTTTTAGCCATAGCCGCACAAATCGGCAAAAAGTTAAGCGGCGAAACCGGATGGTCTGTGGTAAGCGTAACAAGCGCTCCGCCTGCATTGAGTGCCGCAGGATTTCTGAAAGTCTGTTCGCGCAGCTCCGGCTTTGATCTGTCACAGAGATTCGGACCTGCAATCACGGGAACATCACAAAGCTCCTCGGCAATAAGATGTCCCTCTGTTCCGTGAACTATCGCAAAGTTGATTCCAAACTCCGCCGAAATACGAATTGCTGTGAAAATATCATCAGCACGGTGAGCATGAAAATGCGCACTGATCTCGCCACGCAGCAGCGGCAGGAGTGCTTCAAGCTTTATGTCATATTCGGGAGGATCAATTTCCTCGTCTTTTTCCGAGCGGTTAAGATCATCAAGATATCGCTTTGCCTTGGCAAGATTCTCGCGCATGAGTGCGGCGGTTGCCATGCGCGTAACAGGCGAAGCGTTCTTGGCATGATATGTGTTTTTAGGATTTTCACCGAGCGCAAATTTTATCGCCGCCGGAGCTTTTATAACCATTTTGTCAACTCTCTTGCCTGCGGTTTTGATAACGCATACCTGTCCGCCTATCGGATTTGCACTTCCCGGAGCAACGGCAACGCAGGTAACTCCGGCAAAACGCGCCTCCTCAAAGCAGCGGTCAAGCGGATTAATTCCGTCAAGTGCACGGACGTGCGGCGTTATCGGATCGCTGTCCTCGTTGCAGTCATCGCCCTCAAAATCGAGCGAATCCTCAACGATACCGAGATGCGTGTGCGCATCAATAAAACCGGGGTAAGCCGTGAGACCTTCGCCGTTTAATATCTCGCCGTCATACTTCGGAGGCTCGCCCTCGCCGATATTGATGATTTTTCCGTTTTCGAATAAAATCCAACCGCCGCGTATCAAACCCGCGGCGGAAACTGTTTCAATTGTAAGATTTGTAATAAGCATTTTTTCTTCCGTAACTTTATTTTTTTGCAGTTATATTTTAACCACAAAAGAGTTATTTATATTCAGGTATAAGCAGTATTTATCAATTTATAAGGTCATTATAAAAAATAATTTCCTCCGGCAAACAATAGCCGAGCTTTTCCTTGGCGAGAGCAATAATATATTCCTCGTCAAAAGGGGTGTTCAGTTTGCTGTTGATCTCGTCAATGCTTCCCTGAACCTCCTCGATATTTTCCTCGATTTTTGCGCGTTCTTCTTCGAGCTGATTATACTCGATCTGGACGCTTACGAGCGTTATTATCATAAACAGGAACGCGAGAAATATTGCGAGCTTTACCGGTATGGACATCCGTACCTGTTTCATCCCGTAATCCTTTCGTTTTTATAAACTGGCGTGAAGCAAAGGTAGTAAGCTCACGCGACGATTTTTCAGTGTAAATGTGACGCAACTTTGTACCTATAAAAGAAACGGCACGTCCGAGCGTTTTTTTGTATATCCTTTTTACTGAGCGGCGGATAAAAGCCGCAATGGGAAAAATAATCCGTCTCAGAATAAAATCAAGAAGACGGTAAATGAGTCGTGATAATGCGTCGGATATTAACTTTGTCAAACGTCCGACTGTTAAAAGATAAAAAGCGAAGCCGCCTGCCGTACCAAGCAGAATGAAGCTTCTTGCAGTACCGCCGTTAGCCTGAAAACAAAACAGGATAAGTACCGCGGCTGATACAGTGAAAAAAATTATATCCTCGATGAATGAAACAACCACAAGAACCGTATCCGAAACAATGCGAGCTGTCTTACCCTCGCCGCGAAGCGAGAGAAAAACGCGCGAAATACGCATTATATCAAAAAAGGCTCCGAGAAATAATCCAAGCACCAAAGAATATAAAAGCAGGTGGAGCTGCCATGTCATATCGAGTCCAAGCTTGACCGTTTCCATGACGTCACCTGAAGAATCCGCGTTTCTTCTTAGGCTCTGACGGCTCAAAGAAAATAACGCCGCCGATGTTGCCTTCAACGTGCAATACCCCGGTTTCAACAGATAAATCGGAGATGCGAAGCGCTTCCCCGTCAATAGCCATCATACCGTGGTTGCTTTTTAAAATAATACTCCGATCGTCGAAGCTCTGAACGTCTTCAACGCCGGTTACCGTGAGCCGTGAGCGGTCAAGGATTTTAATCTCCTGACGTGCTGCGGCAATAAGTTCATTATTCATCCGTATCTCCCCTGCCAAATGGTTTACCGAAAGAATCGGCTTTGTACCATTATATGGCAGAGGAAGGTCGGATATACATCAAGAAATAACTTCGTACATAGAAGCTGCATCAGCCTTTGCGGTGAACTCACGAACATCGATAACTTTTATCTTTGTCGTGCGCTGACCGAAAGTTATTTCGATAACATCGCCCTCTTTAACGTCGTAAGACGCCTTTGCGGTGCGGCCGTTGACCGAAATATGCTGTGAATCACAGGCTTCGTTTGCAACAGTACGTCTCTTGATGAGACGGGACACTTTAAGAAATTTGTCCAGGCGCATTAATTACTTGTTGAGCTTTGCCTTAAGGGTCTTACCCGAAGTGAAAGCGAGGCGCTTGGAAGCAGGGATAGTGATAGCCTTGCGAGTTGCGGGATTGATACCGGCTCTTGCAGGACGATCCTTAACCTCAAATGTACCGAAGCCGACGATCTGAACCTTTTCGCCTGCGAGGATAGCGTCTTCGATGCCTGCGAATGCTGCATTGATTACAGCCTCAACGTCCTTCTTCTTAAGAGCTGTTTCCTTGGTAACTTTTTCGATAAGAGTAGTCTTGTTCATGATGTTTAATCCTTTCGTATAAAAGTTTTATACCGTTTAATATCGGTATTTTAATTATAACATTTTTTTTGGAATTAATCAATACCTAAAGGCAAATTTTTTTCAAAAAAGTCGCATAAAATGGGGTTTTTTTCGATTTTTCACTCGCTCGCTTCCATTTTTTACCATGTTCTCATGCTTTTTTCTCGTCTGAAGCCGTTAAAACGAGAGCATCGCAGGCATCAGCAAGGGCTTTTTCCGAGTCAACACCGAGACTTTTTGCAAGTGAAACAACTGAAAAAAGCAGATTTCCGATAATTTCTTCCTTCTTATCCGCATTAATTTCAATAGCATTAATGAGCGGATTTTCGGGAACTGCGAGTCCGACCTTACCCGCTTTTGATATAAGCTTGTCCGCACGGATCAGTGACGGAAGCGAATGCGAAACAGAGTTAAGAACCTCGCGATCTGATTTCTGGTGTTTTTCAACAACCTTGATCTTGTCCCAATTTTTGAGAACCTCATCGGAGGTGTCAGCCTTGACATCGGCAAATATGTGAGGATGGCGGAGAATCAATTTTTTGCAAATGCCGTCTGTAACATCATCAAGCGAAAATTCCCCGTCCTCCTCGGCGATACGCGAATGAAACATAACCTGCAGCATCAAGTCGCCAAGCTCCTCACACATGAGCGTTTTATTTTCAGTATCAATAGCTTCGATAACCTCATAAGTTTCCTCGATAAGATCGCGCCGTATTGACTTGTGATCCTGCTCGCGATCCCACGGACATCCCTCGGGCGAGCGCAGTATTTCCATTATTTCGCGCAGATCATACACGTTGTAATGTGTTTTAGCTTTCAAAGCTTCGATTCGTTCTTTCATTTTTAACGTCCTTCCGTTTTAATTTTTGAGACAGGTGATTTTTTAATTAGTATTGCTATTCCGAAATACCCTGTCGCGGCAACAGCAATAGCAACCAGCGTTCCGGCAAGCGGATAGACAATCGCGGCAAAGGTTACGGAAACCGCCGCTAAAACAAGAGGTTTCAGAAAATCCTTGAATATCACGGCCTTACCGAGCGGTGTGACGACCGCAATTGCGGCAAGAGAAATAATGATAACAGTAAAATAACAAATAAATGTTGAAATCGGTGTTGCGTACTTTCCGAGGTGCGGAGTTAAGCACCACGTTGCGACAAACTTCATGAGCGCACCGCACAGCATCGCATAAAGCGGTACTCGTTCATGACCGCTCGCCTGTAAGACGGTATTGGTAACGCCAAGCAGACAAAGCAACATCGAGGAAGGCGCAAGAAGTGTCAGTAACATTGCACCTCGCGCGGCAATGTCATCGGCGAAAAGGAGTGACAGTATCGGCTCCGAAAAAACAGACAAACCAACCGCACACGGAATCGCGATGAACGCAGTTTGAGACAGCGCACCGGACGTGAGCTTCAAGGCTTCGTCACGTTTATTAAGAGCGAGCGCAGACGAAAGCGCCGGCAAAAGCGCATACGCAATCGGCATCGTCAGCACAGGCGGCAGATTGAACATCGGAACGGCAAGCGAGGAATAGTTTCCCCATATCGCCGCAACCTCTGCCTGCGACATACCGACAGAGTGCAGACTGCGTGTCATTATGAGCGAGTCAATGAGATTTGCAAGGCTCATAACGCTCGAAGAAAGCGTTATCGGAAGTGCAGCTTTGATAAGACTGCGCGCAAGGGTTCTCCTTGGCGTAAGCTCCCTCTCGCCGCCCTGTTTCTTTTTAAAGAGAAACGCGATGTAAAGAACAATCATTCCGGCAGCAACACCGACTGTTATACCGACAGCGGCATACGCGGCGGCAACCGGAACACTCTTTCCTGTTTCGACGGCGTGATAAGCCAGTGCGACACCGAGTCCGACCTTGCCGAGCGCCTCGACGACCTGTGAAAGCGAATGCCATTTGAGTTCGCCGAAGCCTTGAAAATATCCACGCAGTGCCGCCGATTGACAAACGAAGAAAAGAGTCGGAGCAACGGCGATTATCGCAAGACGCGAATTTTCAACACGTATAATATTCGATATCGGGCGTGATGCAAAAATCAGAATAAGACATCCTATGAGTCCGATAAGCGTGAAAACCGTCAGCGAGGTTTTAAAAATCTTCATCGCACCGTCTTGCCTGCGTTTGTCGGGAAGCTTCGCTATAAGCATTGAAGCCGCTGTGGGAAGTCCTGCCGCAGAAAGCATATAAAACCAGGTGAACAGCGTGTATGCACCGTTAAAATATCCCATGCCCTCCTCGCCGATAAGTGCTGTCAGAGGGATTTTGAACATGAGTCCTGCCGCCTTGACAATGAGATTTGAGATTGTCATGAGGAGAACTCCGCCGGAAACACCGGATAATAATTTTGTTTTTTTCACAAAAGACGCTCCGTCAGACGCACCCGACCGAGCACCCATGTATCAGTCGAAATAATGCGCGATAGTATGCTTTGCCGTATGGCGCAGCTTTTCAACGTCTATGGTTTTATATTCGCCGTTCTCGAAAAGTATCTTACCGTCACACATAGTGAGATAAACATCGCTTTCGTGTGCGGAGAATGCAACTGTTGCATACGGGTCATACATAGGTATATTGTTAATCGAATCAAGGTCAATGAGTATGATATCGGCGCGTGCACCGACTTCGATCTTACCGCAGTCGTGTCTGCCCTGTGAGCGTGCACCTGCACTCCATGCCATGCCGCAGATATCACTTGTCTTGATAATATCGGCCTTACGGTTAACACCCTTGTGTATGAGAGCGGCAGTCTGAAGCTCGCGCAGTACCGAGAGCGCATTATTGGAAGCCGCACCGTCAGTGCCGAGTCCGACATTAACGCCTGCCGCAAGCATCTTCTGTATCGGCGCAATACCGCTTGCAAGCTTCAAGTTGCTAACCGGGTTATGTGCTACGTTTACGCGGTTCTTTGTAAGAATTTCAATATCACTGTCAGTAACCCAAACGCAGTGTGCGGCAGTTGCAGTCGCAGTTGAAGATGGCGAAAGTATACCGCAGTCTGATAAAAATTCAACCGGTGTCATACCGTTGTGACGCGCCTTACATTCTTCATGCTCCTTTTCGGTTTCGGAAACATGAACCTGCAGACAAAGGTCACGCGAATGTGTAAATTCGGCAACCTCACGAAGATAACGCTCGCGGTTGGTATACTCGGCGTGTACCGAAACATCAATAAGCACACGTCCGTCTGCCGCACCGTGGTAATCGTCAATAAGGCGCACCGCTTCCTCGAAACGCGAATCACCGTTTATTGTTGCGTCATCTGCAAACGAAACAAGACAGCGTGAAATATTCGCCTTAACACCCGTGTCGATGACAGCCTTTGCAGTTTCATCGCAGAAGAAATACATATCCGAAAACGAAACCACACCGCCGCGTATCATTTCGGCAAGAGCAAGCTCGCTTCCGACTCTTACCGACTCAGGCGAGAGTCTGTCCTCGGCAGGATAAATCTTTTCTTCGAGCCAACGCTGGAGCGGAAGATCTTCACCGATTCCGCGGAACAAAGTCATCGCCGCGTGGCAATGTATGTTGTAAAATGCGGGAGTAAGTAATTTATTTTCGCAGTTTATAACGCGGTCAAAGCCGTCATCTGCGATATCGCCGACAGCAGTAATCTTCGTGCCGTCAACCGCAACGCTTCCGTTTATGTACCCTCCGTCGGGAGTTAAAATAAGCGCATTCTTAAATAAAGTTTTCATATTTTTGCTCCGTTTCTTTATATTTCCGAATATGATTCAATCAACTCTTCAACTGTGCTGACAAAATCTGTTTCTGCACCGTATGAAAAATTGAAGATCACGCCTGTGCCGCCGCCTGCGGATATCGCCGTTACATTAGCCTTTTCGCCGTCACCGATAATCTGTACCGTCAGGGCTGCGCGGCTGGAATTTCGCATATAATATTTATCGTACATATAAAGCCAGACCGTAACATCGCCCATGCGTTGCACCGCCGAGTCGACAAGCTCAATCGAAGCGGCACTGTTCATTATCCCGGAATCGAGATAGCTTGCAAGTTTGGAGGCATCGGTGTTTAACTGCCTTTCGTATTTTGCCATTTTTATGTCCTTTCGAATTAAAGTTTATTCAGGTCTTCTCTGCTTTATTCGTCCTCGTCATCGTCGGGAGAATTTTGGAATATCTCATCAATGATACGGTTGTACAAGTCAAAATGTTCGTCATTTACAAGCGGAAGCATTCCCGTGAAATCGCCAACACCTTTTTTGAAAATCTCGGTCGGCATCATCAAGTGCTCACGGTACATCGGGAACGGCTTTGAAAACGCCTTACATTCAGGCGTTACACCATTGGTACAAAAGGTTGCACCCGGCGCATGAGGATCAGGCGATTCCTCGCGTATATATTCGTCATACCAATCCTCAACGGAAATACACCCACGAAGTGTTTCACGGAAATTTTCAACATCATCGTGTGTGTCCGAAACCAACGCAAAACGGTATACTTCATCCTTTATATATACCTCAGCCTCGGCGCGGTACTGTCCCTCAAAAAATCCACCGTCAATGAAACGCACAACCGATGTTCCACCGATATCAAAGGTTTCGATTGCCGATTCATCACCGATAGCCCAGTTTTTGCCGAGCGGCGATTCTGTGCCGTCGCCATTGTAACCATAGCTTATACTGCATTCAATACGCAGTCCATTCACTGTGTCACCGGAAAAAAATACGTCCTCGCCGTGTGAAATCTCGCTTCTTGTGAAATATCCGGGCATTTTGAATCTGCGAAGATAGTGACCGAAGCCGTAATAGATATCATCGCGAAGATATCCCGGATCAAAGTGAAGCTCATAATCGCGCACAGTGTCACAGTGAAGCGGTTCACGCTTTATTGCATCACACAGATGTTTGTACACTTCACTCGGAAACAGCGCCTTTGAATCAAGCTTCAACGCCATTTCAAAATCCTCGATGCACTGAAGTATCGCAACCTGTTCCGGCATTGAAAAATTTGTATCCTTCGCGCCGACGGTGCTGTTGCAGATTATATTAAGTGCTTCCTTTATATAATAATCGGCATCATACTTCGGCGTATTGCGGATAAGGAAACGGTGATCGCACACATATGAAAAGCCGTAGCGTTCGATTTCGGAAAGCAAGCGCTCAATATCGAAACGTCCGAGCGGTGTCACAAGCGTTCCGCGTATCAGCTGTGGTTCGAAAGCGTCAGTTCCCCAACCAAGATACGCCAGCAGACCGTCGCGGTCGTCGTTTATCGCAAATGTTAACTGTTGACGAATCGGCTGATAAAATGCACGGCGCAGTTTATCGAAATTTTTGTCCGCAGTGTATGTCACGCGCGGGTCTTCAACAAAAGCCACCTGCTCACCAAGAAAAGCGGCAAAAAGCTCTGCAATTTCAACCGCCTCTGCATATATGCCTGCACCCGAAAAGCTGCAGTCAATGTCACCGCTGATGCGCGATTCCCCCGAAGCATAGAAAATATCAAGATAGGAATTGGAAGCTAAAAAAACGGAAAAACCGTCCGGCTCGGGAGTTATCTCAAAATCATTCTCGGTAAAAAACTTTTTGATAAGCCGCACACAGTCTTTACCCTCAACGCCGTCTATTGTGAAGAAAAGATGGAGAGGCGGATATTCATCATCGGGCGGCGGAAGCGAGTCTATAAAAGATATATCATTATCATCCGAGCCCTCGAAAAGAGGGTTGCCATCAGAATCAAGAATGTCAACGGTGAGGTATCCGGCAAGCGTTCGCAAAAACCATTCGGTTTCGGAGTCGGTTGCATCCTTTCGGTCGATGGTCAGAATAACCTGTCCAACCGCGTTCGGAGACGGAAGATAAAGACACGAGCCCTTGTAAAGAAGCGTATTTATAACCTTATTCACCGCATGAGCGCAAAGTCCGATCCCCAGCTTTGCACCGGGGTCGGACAATACAAAATATTCGTTCATTTTAACCTAACACGCGAAGAATATATCCGGCGATGGTCTTTGCGTAGTCAACCAGCTTGTCGCACTCGATAAACTCGTTCGGTTGATGTGCACCGCCAACTTTGCTGAAATCACGACCGATACCGAATCCGTAAGCTCTGCTGCTGCCGTACTTTGAGATAACCGAAAGGTCTGAGAGACAGGAACCGCAGACAAGCGGTAAATCAGCTCCGGCATCTTTTGCGGAGTCAAGCATCATCTTTATATCATCGCTGTTCGGATCGCACCATACATAATGGAAGAAGCGAACCTCTGGGACAAATCCGTCGCCGATTATACCGAGAGGTGCAAGACGCGACTTGATAGCATTGTCAACTGCGTCAAGTTCCGCGTAGATTTCTTCTTTGGATTTGTCGGTGTAGAAGCCGAATGTCACAACTCCTCGGTCGAGGTCACTGCCGTGGTTACCGGCACGAACGCCCATCCAGCGGCATGAAGAGTCTGGGATGATAGTGCCTGCGTAGAACGGGTTCTCGGAAAGCTCTTTTCTTCGGTTTTCCGCAAATTTGTCGAGTTCTTCCATGATGATCGGAATAGCACTTGCTGTGAGTCGCGCGCTGTCAACCGTTTCTGCTGTATGGAAATAATAAGCATACTCCGAGCCGCCCGAGCCACAGTGCCAGATCTGACCTGCACGTCCGTCCATGCTGACAATATTCGGACATGGATATTTCAGTACTGCTGCAAGTGCACCGTGTGAGCCGCCGTGCTCCTCGTCGGAATATGCAGCAAAAAGCAGGTTCTTCTTCGGAACAAAGCCTTCCTCCTTAAGAAGCTTCATAATGAACATAACGGTTGCAAGCGCATACTTGTCGTCGCAGGCACCGCGTCCCCAGATCTTACCGTCCGCAATGTCGCCTGACAACGGATCGCGCTCCCAATTTGCAAGGTCACCAATCTCAACAGTGTCGGAGTGTCCCATGAGCATCAGCTCATCAATATCCGCGCTGCCCTTATAACGTGCGACGACGTTGTATCTATCCTCAAGCGCATGATCCGGAATGTAATCCGGATGCTCTGTGAAGCCGTCGAGCGAGAGGGGCGAAAAGAGATCGCTCTCAAGTCCCATGTCGAGACACATTTTATGTATAAGCTCAGCGAGCTCTTTTTCGTTTCCACTGTCACGGTAGTTTTCGGTGTTGATTTTAATAAATGTTGAAAGAAGCTCGAAAAGTTCGTCCTTTCTGCTCTCAATAAGTTCAAAAATACGTTTGGTTTCCATAATTTTATCCTCCAAAATTAAATTTATATATTGTGAATAACGTCTGAAAGCAGCATCTTAAAGCGCTCTGATATCATCGCCGCAGTGTCGAGAACCTCTTGCTCTGTAAGCGGATTGCCCGTGATACCTGCCGCCATGTTTGAAACGCACGAAATGCAAAGCACCTTGATACCAACCTGCGCCGCAAAGATAACCTCGGCAACGGTTGACATACCAACGAGATTTGCGCCCATCAGCTTAAGCGCACGTATCTCTGCCGGAGTTTCATACTGTGGACCTGTCATGTATGCGTAAACGCCCTCTTTAAGTGTATAACCGCGATTCTTGGCACAGTTCTTTGCAAGCTCGCGAAGCTCTTTGTCAAATACAGACTGCATATCAAAGAAGCGCTCACCAAACTCGGGAATGTTCGTGCCTCTCATCGGTGACATCGGCGAGAGCTTGATCTGATCGGTCACGCAAACGAGGTCGCCGGGAACGATCTCGCGCTCATCGTTGTAACCGATACCGCCTGCCGCATTTGTGATTATCATCTTATCAACGCCAAGCAGCTTGAAAACGCCGATCGGATACGCCGTCTGCCACATTTCCCAGCCCTCGTAATAGTGGAAACGTCCGTTCATTGCAAGGACGGTCTTTTCTTTGCCGTCGTCATAACGAAGCTTACCGAAAACAAGCTCGCCTTTCTGGTATGAAACGGTCGATGTCGGAAAATGAGGAATCTCACGGTACGGAATTACTATACTGTCTGCGAGTCTCTCGGCAAATTCGCCGAGTCCCGAGCCGAGTATAACGGCGATGTCGGGTGTCACACCGATACGCTCGGAAATATAAGCCGCAGATTCGCGGTAATCGTTATATACTGCTTTTGACATGATTTATTCTCCTTAATATTTATACATAATTTTAACCGATAAATTCACGAAGCAAGGAATCCCTCGGAACAAGCTCCACAGGTATAGCGTCAAGCCCCTCAAGCTTTCTTGATATATCGTATGCCTTCGCAAAATACGGATTTGTGTCCGGCACAAGGGCGAGAATTTCCGGCAATACGGATTTCATGAGGTAAATTTCGTATGCCATAAACGAATTGATTCTGATATCTGCCGTATCTGCATACGGAAGTATCGAACGATCCTCGTTAGCCGTAACGCTCCGCCAAAGGAAAAGGGTAAATTCGGGAGATGCACCGCGGAACTTGTAGTCGCGCACAAGACGGCGCAAAAGCCGCAGCTCACGTTTACCGAAATAATAGTCACCGATTTCGAGATCATCCTCTATGCAGATATAAACAGACTTATAATGATCTCCGAAAAGTGACGTCACCTCGGGATATATCGCCTGTATACCCTCGAAGATGAAAACGCTGTTCTCATCGGGATCGACGGTTTCGCTGCTTGTTGCCTTACCGAGCTTGAAATCGTATATCGGAAGCTCGGTGGGATCGCCTGCAATAATTGAAGCGGTACGCTTTGCAAGCAGGTCAAGATCAATTGCGCTGACCGAATCATAATCAATGCTCTTTTCCTGCATTATCGCTTCACGGTCGAGAACGTCACGTTCGCGGAAGAAATTATCTATCGAAACGAGATGGACATCCGCACCGTTTTTTGTAAGCTCATCGGTGAGCTTTGCGGCGGTGGTGGTTTTACCGGAGCAGGTCGGGCCCGAGAGGGCTATAATCTTTACGCCGTCACGAATAACCTCGGCGCAGACCTCATCAAGGCGAGCCTCGAATTTGTTTTCACATTCACGTATAAAGTCAATTTTACGGCTTTCGGAGCCGATACGTGTGTTAAGTTTAATCATTGGTATATGCTTCCTTTCGGACAAAGGGTTAATGCGTGCAAAATTTAAAGTTACACTTCAAAATCGAAGAATTTATCACAGCGGCGCAGTTTATCAGTCATAGAATCGTCACTGTTCTGCGCGAGGTATTCATAAGGATATTTTGGCTCATAAATGCGCTCAATATACTTCTTTCCATTCTCATCAGAGCGTACAAGCTTGGTAACCGCGCCTGCTCCGACTGCAAAGATAGAGTGAAGCTCCTCCATCATAAGAACATTATAAAGCCCGTCATATCCGCGCTGTGAATAGCCGACGTTTTCGAGATTGCCGACTGTGTTTTTCTGGCGGTAAACGTAATACGGATGATATCCCGCATTTTTGAGCGTCACCTGTGAATAATCAACCGCTTTAACGGTTTCATCAGCGGAACGGTTATAAATCTCGGTGTCAAGACGGAGTATTTCCGAGGATTTTTTAACGCAGAAGGTGTGAACGGTAACATTTTCGGGAGCAAGACGGAGTATCTTATCAAGTGAACGTGAAAATCCGCGGTAACCGTCACCGGGGAGTCCTGCGATGAGGTCAGTGTTTATCTGCTCAATGCCGACCTGACGCGCCATATCGTAAGCCTTCATGAAATCGGAAACGGTATGACGTCTGCCAATCTCGCGAAGCACCCTATCGTTCATGGTCTGCGGATTTATGCTCGTTCTGTTAACGCCGAACTCCTTGGCAACCTCTAATTTTTTCTTGGTTATCGTATCAGGACGACCAGCCTCGAGCGTAAATTCATGTAGACGTTTTATCGGTATATTATCGGCAAGTGTTCCAAGTAATATAGCGAGCTGTTCATCGGTAAGCGTTGTCGGAGTGCCGCCGCCGATGTAAACGGTCAGCACTTTAAAGCCGCGCTCACGGAGATATGTAAGAAGTCTGCGCGCATCCTCGCAGATACGAAGAAGATATTCCGGAATCAGCGAGAGCAGTTTTTTCGTTGAATAAGAGACAAACGAGCAATATGCGCATCTTGTCGGACAGAACGGGATAGATACATACACAGAGCAGGTGTACGGTTCCCTGCCGTCTCCGGCAAGACGTATCACCTTTTGTTCACTTCGTGCGATCTCAACCGCAAGTGCCGCCTTTTTGGGGCTGACAAGATATTCACGTGTCAGCACGTTTCTCGCCGCTTCGGATGAGAATACACGCGCACCGTTTTCGTCACGCGCCGAGATAAGCTCCGATGCAATTTTTGCCGGACGTATACCTGTAAGTATTCCCCAAGCGGGACGGCAGCCGAACATTTCGTAACCTGCGTCAAGTGCAGCAAGTCCTGCGGCGATCTTTGAAGCTTTTGTACGCGGATCGTGATCACCCTCGGCAAAGCCGTGAAATCCACCGCATTTTACTGTCTTTTTTCCAAAGCCCGTGTAACCGACGCTCGTAAACCTGCAGGAAACCTCAACGGCATCGTCAAAATCACGTCTCCAGAATTCAGCCATTTCCTCCGCAGTTTCATCCTCACTTTCGGAGAATGTCGCGCCCGGGAAATATAGCATACAAATCGTCTGCAGATAGTATTTATTTAAATCTCCGTTAATTTTTAAATACATCGTTCAAGACTCCAAATCACTGTTTTTTGAGTACGGCACTGTCCATGTCGATGGTAACAGGTCCGTCAGCCGTGAAGGTTATTTTCATATCTGCGCCGAAAACACCGTTCTCTGTGTGTATTCCACGCTCGCGCAGAGCCTCGGAAAAATATTCGTAAAGCTCATTCGCACGCCCGGGAACTTCCGAAGCAAAGTAATCCGGACGGTTTCCCTTGCGATAATCAGCACCGAGTGTAAAATTTGAAACAACGAGCGCACTGCCGCCGATATCCTTAATCGAAAGATTAAGCTTTCCGTCCGCATCATCGAAAATACGCAGTTTACTTATCTTTTCCGCAAGAAGATCTGCGTCGGTCTTTTCATCTCCCTTGAGAACGCCAAGCAGAATGAGAAGTCCGTGTTCGATTTTGCCTGCCGGCTCACCGTCCGCAATAACGGAAGCGGAAATTGCACGCTGTAATATAGCTTTCATAACTGTCTCCTGTCTTATCACGCAAATCCGCGAACAACGTCAACAACATCAGGGATTGCCTTAAGACGTGACACAATCGAATTTACATGATCTGTATTTTTGCAGGCGATGCTCAAATTGAGTATTGATGAATCGCCCTGACATTTCTGTGAATTTATCGAAATTATCGAAACACGCATATCGGCAAGTGCGACGGAGACGTTTGCAAGCAGTCCGAGCGAATCCTTGCAGTATATCTGAATGAACGCCTCGTAATTCGGCTTTTCCCATTCTGCACCGACCTCCCACCAGGCAGAAACAAATCTGTCGCGGTCAGCTTCGCGGCTCATGCCGGCAAGAACATTGGGACAGTCCGCCTTGTGAATCGAAACGCCGAAGCCCTTGGTGATAAATCCGACAACATTATCTCCGGGAAGCGGATTACAGCATTTTGCAAACTTAACGGCACAGCCGTCCGCACCGTCGATAACAATACCGCCGTGAGAATGTGTACTATGCGGCTTTTCGACAGTTTTGAGTTGCGAAACCTCGGTGATTTTTTCCTCGTGAGCAGCACTCACTTCAACAACACGGTCAAATTCATCGCGCAGCTTTGAAGCAAGCTTGGTTATCGAAAGTCCGCCGTAACCGATGGTGTTATAAAGATCCTCAGCTGTCTTTATGCCAATACGTGACGCAACCGCTGTAACGATATCCTCAAGCTGTGACTCGGTATACGCACGATTGTATTTTTTAAGCTCACGTTCAATTTCGGCTTTACCGACAACGATATTCTCGCCGCGCTTTTCTTTCTTGAACCACTGACGTATCTTGCTTCGCGCTTCACCCGTTTTAACAAGCTTCAACCAGTCACGGCTCGGACCGCGCGATGCACCGGAGGTAATAATCTCAACGATATCACCGTTTTTCGGCGAGGAATCTATTGTTGTTATCGCGCCGTTTATCTTTGCGCCAACCATCTTGTTTCCGATTGCGGAATGGATGGCATATGCAAAGTCGATGAGAGTTGCGCCCTGCGGCAACACGATGACGTCACCTTTCGGAGTGAAGACGAAGGTTTCATCGTGGAACATATCAATTTTGAGGGAACGCAGAAATTCATCCGAATCGTGCATATCTGTGTCGGGGTCAAGCAGCTTTGCAACCCATTCGAGCTTGTTGTCAATATCCTCGCGGCTGTTTGAACCGGTTTTATATTTCCAGTGTGCGCAGACACCGTATTCTGCAACGTGGTGCATATCCCATGTACGGATCTGAACCTCAAAAGGAATACCGTCGCGTCCGATAACCGTCGTGTGAAGCGAACGGTACATATTCGGCTTAGGCGTTGAGATATAATCCTTGAAGCGTCCCGGGAGTGATTTATACATCTCGTGAATGATACCGAGAACGGTGTAACATTCAAGCTCTGTGTCAACGATTATACGTATCGCATAGAAATCGTATATCTCATCAAAGCTCTTATTCTGATTATACATCTTTTTATAGATGGAATATGTCGATTTAACACGTCCCTCAAGTGTGAACTTCACGTTGTAATCGGCAAGCTTTGAGGCAACATTTTCCTTTGTGTTTTCAATAAAGTTTATGTTGTTGCCGTACTTTTTGTCAATATCACGCTGAACCTCTTCAAAACCAATGGGATCGAGATAAGAAAGCGCGTGACGTTCAAGCTCCTGCTTGATACGTTGCATACCAAGCCTATGAGCGAGAGGCGCATAAACGTGCATGGTTTCAAGCGCGGTGACACGTTGCTTCGGCTCGGGCTTTGCGTCAAGGGTGCGCATATTGTGAAGACGGTCGCAAAGCTTTATGAAGATAACGCGGATATCCTTTGACATTGCAAGGAACATCTTGCGAAGATTTTCGATTTCCGCTTCTTCCTTGTCTTCGATTTTGAGCTGAACAAGTTTGGTAAGACCGTCAACGAGCATTGCAACATCCTCGCCGAAGTCCTCGCGTATCTTTTCGCAGTCAACCTTGTCGGCGCAGTCCTCAACGGTGTCATGAAGTAAAGCGGCACAAACAGAATCGGTGTCAAGTTCAAGTGAAGCAACGATCTCGGCAACTGCTATCGGATGCGAAATATAAGCATCTCCGCTGACACGGAACTGTCCTGCGTGAAGCGTGTCTGCCCAGATAAACGCACGTTTTATTTTGTTAATATCATATTTCTTGCCGGTGCGCTCAAGCATGGATATGAGATTGGCAATCGGTTCGAAATTATAATTTGTTTGAAGGTCATTCATAGAGTTCACTTCCTTATGAGCGGTATCCTATTGCCGCCAATATATGAGATGTATCGAGAGGTATCTTCCCTTTTGTCGGAAGAAGAGTTGTTTCAAGCTGTTCTGCGCGATAAAGTCTGATTATTGAAAGCTCGGCGAGTACGTCAAGCATCAATAAAACAGTATCACGTGAAAATCCGAGCGTTTTTGCAAGATTCATCACGTCCGCTTTGATAGGCGGCATTTTATCCTTGAGATGAAGATACAATTTAGCGAAATCTTCTCTTGTTGGTGTGTAATCGCTTGCAGCTTTTCTTATATCACGAACAAGCAGCTGTACACTGCGCCGACCGCGAAATTCGTTAATATCGAGATTATAAGCAATATCCACCGCATCTCCGACGGAAAATTCAAACTCCGCCGTTGACGTACCGAAAAGAAGTGCGGTGAAAACGGTTGTAAGTCCGGGTGCGTGAAGCGTGAGCTTGGTGTGCTTTCCTCCCGAAAGAGGTGTTATTTCGGAAATTATGAGTCTGTCTGTTTCAAAAATCGGCTGTGAATTACCCGTTCCGAACGGTTCAAGCAAGTAAAGCTCATCAGCAAACCGCTGTGATATTTCCTCGGGATAAAGCTTTAAGTCTATGTCAACAACACGACAAAGCTCAATTTCTGCAAGGATTCTGTCGGCATAAGCGTTAACGGCACGGCGGAATGAATCGAGATTTGCTCTTGTCAGCGAAAGTCCTGCCGCAAGCTCATGGCCGCCGTATTTTGCGAGAAACTCCGAACAGTTTTGCAGTGCTTCGAAAAGGTTCAAACCGTGTATTGAACGTCCCGAGCCTTTGCCGATGTCGTCACCGGAGGGCTCATCACCTGTATTGTGCTCAAAGCTGATCAGAATTGACGGAAGATTGTATTTTTCGGTAAGCCGCGAACAAACAATACCGATAACGCCATGATGCCAATGATCGTCATCAAGCACGATAACCCGGTCATCATCACGACACTGAAGCTCGATTTTTTGGTCGGCCTCCTCGATTATATTGTTCTCCTCTGCCTGCCGTCTGCGATTGGTTTCGCAAAGCTCTGCAGCCAGCTCCTCTGCGCGAAGCTCGTCACGGCAAAGTAAAAGCTCAACCGAAAGCTCGGCGCTTGATATGCGTCCTGCGGCATTAAGTCTCGGCGCGATTGTAAAGCCGACAGCGGAGGACGTGATTTTCTTTTTAATGATACTGCCGTCTGCATCGACACTTATGAGTCCCGACGCACGCATGAGCGCGCAAAGACCGATATTGTCTGTATTCTCAAGAAGTCCTAAACCGTAGCTGACAATGATACGGTTTTCGTTTATGAGCGGCATAACATCGGCGATTGTACCAATGGCAACAAACTCGCAAAAACGCGGCGCAACAGTCTTGGTTGCTTCGTACATATTAACTCCGGCACGTCTCATTTCGAGCGCGCAGACAAGCTTGAATGCAACTCCGCATCCGGCAAGCTCACTAAAAGGATATGAACAGTCAGGACGGCAAGGATTAACCACTGCAACAGCATCGGGAAGCTCGGCGCGACATTCGTGATGATCGGTAACAACAACATCAAGTCCGATTTCTTTTGCTTTTTCTATTTCCTCGATAGCAGTGATACCTGTATCAACCGTGATAACTAATGTACAACCGTCATCCGCAAAGGATTTCAGCGCATCAAAATTAACGCCATATCCCTCGCCGATCCGGTTTGGAATATAATATTTAACATCTGCACCGCAATCATGAAGATATGTGTACATAACCGTGACCGCGGTAACACCGTCAACATCGTAATCGCCGTAAACAACAATTTTTTCGCCCTTATAAATCGCGGTGTGTACACGCTCGACTGCCTTATCCATATCGGCAAGCAGAAAGGGATCGTGAAGCAGCTCGGTTTCTTTGTTAAGGAAGCTGCGTGCCGCATCGACGCTTGTGTGGCCTCTGCCGGCAAGCAAACGGGAAGCCGCAAATGAAAGCCCTAAATCGCGCGAAATATTTTCGATTGAAGCAAGGTCACAAAAAGGCTCGGCGACCTGCCATGTTTTCTTTTTTGATGCGTGTTTCAGCATGACTCATCACCAATATTTCCAAGTATGCGAACGATTTTGACATCAAGACGCTTTTTTGCGGTTCTGTTGAGCGTTGCCCAAACGATAATAAACGCCGCCGCAAAACCGACCAGTGCGCCAAGGTAAGGCGCAGCCGCAAACGAAAACAGTCCGCCGATAAAATATCCGACAACACCGAGCAAGAGCGGAAAAAGGAATACCGCCGCGGCATAAAGAAGCACAGTTTTCGATGCAGTTTCGATTATAACACGCTCACCGACCTTTGCGCCAATTGAATTGTCCGCCTTCGAAACAGCCGCCTTGTTACCGAAAGCAACACAGGCAGAGCATCCGCCGTCAACGTTCGCGTGACAGTTCTCGCAGGCGGATTTCCTTGAAACCTCAACGAGCGCATAATCATCAAAAACTTCACGAACGATACCGATCTGCTGCATACTGTCACCCACTTTCTGTTTTAAAATACAAGTATACATTCTATTATATCACAAAACCAAAAAAAAGTCCATAGTAAAAGCGAAAAAATGTCAATAAACTTGAAAAAGTGTACCGTTTTTTGATTTAGTTCGACAATTGGTTGTGCAACTCTTTCAATCGTGCTCGAATTATTTTGTGCACCATGACGATTTTAGAAATAATTATTTTGTGAGGGGTTTACTTTTAACCTATGAGGTGGTATAATATTACAGTAAATTACCGCTCGTAGCTCAGCCGGATAGAGTACCGGATTCCGATTCCGATGGTCGCAGGTTCGAATCCTGTCGAGCGGGCCATTTTTTAATTATTATTTATTGAAAGGAGCATATTAAAATGCAAATCACCAAATTACTCACCGCTTCTCTCGATTTTTCAACAACTATCGTCCGTCTCGTTGAAGATCTGATGAGCCGGCACGAATCAATAGTATCTCCCCAAATTGCCCAAAGCGGTACGATGATCGGCGCTTATATACATGAAGCACAGTTTGCTCCTGACAAATCCTCATATGTAACCAAGCTTCAGATGGCTCTCGACGCAACCAATCAAACTGCCTATTGGGTTGAACTTTTATACCGTATTGGATACGTTTACGATTCTAATTTCCGTACTCTTTGTGATGACTGTGATTCCATGCGCAGCATGATAATTTCAGCTATTGAATACGCTTGATTTCAGTTTAATCTCTCCTTTGCAGTAAGTAATCTGCGGAGGAGATTTTTATTTTAGGAACTTTTTTGTTTTTCAGACGTCAAATAACCAAAATATTTTGGAGGAATTTCTATGAAAAAGATAATTTCAATATTTTTGATGACTATCATCATGCTAACCATTCTTCCCTCGTGTCAGGATGAAAATACAGATGTATCACGCCTTACAAAAGCACCTGCTTCCCCGTCGGACAAGGTTGAAGCGGAATCGGGAGATTATGGAAGCATTGAAAGCTTTTCTGAAAAATTGTGTCTTGAACTTATAGAAAATAATACCGAGGGTAACACTGTTTTTTCGCCTTTGTCCGCATATCTTGCGCTTGCAATGGTCAAAGAGGGCGCAGACGGTGAGACGCTCGAAGAAATGACCGCCGCTATGGGCGATTTATCAGCAGAGGATATATACATCCTTATCTCGCACCTTACCACTCTTGAAAACACTCAGCTTAACATTGCAAATTCAGTGTGGATCGACACCGCATCCGATATCAACCCAAAGCGCGAATATCTCGACACTCTCTCTGATTACTATCTCGCGGAATGTTATAAAACCGCACTTTCAGCCGCCGAAAAGGAGGTCAACTCGTGGATTTCAGAGCATACAAACAAAATGATTGAAAATATGCTCGATGAAACTGCGCTCGACGGATGCGTTATGTCGCTTGTCAACGCAATATACATGAATGCGAATTGGGATAATAAATTCGACGCAAGCAATACACGCAAACGCAATTTTATAAATTCGGACGGCAGTACAGCCGAGACCGATTTCATGCATAACGGTGTGCGAAGCGAGCTTGTTATCGAGAGTGACGCATATATAGGAGTTACACTTCCGTATGAGGATACATCGCTCAGATTTGTTGCGATAATGCCGACAGATGAAGCATCCGACACTAATGCCGCACTTAAAGCCGTATATTCGAACGGCGGTTGGAAAACCATCTCTGAAAAAGCTGAACATGAAAAAATCAGACTCTATCTTCCGAGCTTAGAATATAATTCTTCCCTTTCGCTTGGCGAAACATTAAAAGCACTCGGAATCGAAAAAGCATTCACAGCCGCGGCTGACTTTAGCGGCATAGATGAAAGCTTAATGATCGACAGCGTACTCCAGAATGCTGCAATTAAACTTCACGAAGACGGAACAGAGGCGTCTGCCGCAACAGTAGTAACCGTTAAAGCAACAGGAGCATTGCTGCCGGCGGAGAAAGTACGTACAATCGAGTTCAATCGCCCGTTCGTTTTTGCGGTTATTGACACTGTAAGCGGAGCCGTGATTTTCGCCGGTGAATATAACACTGCACATTGAGGAATAAGCTTAATAATTCCCATGTTTTTGTTGTGATACAATTGATAGGTGACAAATAAAAAGAGAAATAGCTACCAAAATGT
>CAYSFT010000011.1:0-42283 GCA_964430755.1 uncultured Lachnospiraceae bacterium
AAACGGTCACAGTTAACAAAGCGAATCCGGAGCCGTCAGGCGGAGTTGAGCGCGAGTCGAGAGCCAGCCAAGGAGGTCGGGAGGAGCTCGAGGGGGTCAGGAAACTGCGGCGAGCCGGTTCCTGATTCCCTCGAATTTACGCGAAATTCGAAGCGCAATACAAAGAAATTTTATATATTTTTATATTTCGGGGATAAAAGTTACTTTCGCACCCAAAAAACGAAAGAAAGCATTTCCCCAAAGCACGCTGCTTCGAACATCGTATCATTCGAGAGGGATGGACACCAGCTGCGCAGTTTTCCACCCCTCTCGAGCTCTCCCCCTTTCCTTGCTTGCGCTCGATTCGCGCTCAACTCCGCCTGACGGCTCCGGGTTCGCTTTGTTAGCGATAACCGCTCGTCCTGCCAGCTTCGCCGACATCCGTGGCTTCATTGGTTCTTTTGCGGCAGCAAAATGTTAGATTTGCGCCTTTTTTAAGGTCAATTTTCTTCACAATATTTTTTTAAATTGTCAAGATCGTGCTTTTCCTGTTAACTTTTTTTGATTTTTCTTTACCCCAACTATTGACATAGAGCATATCCTAATTCGATTTAATCTATTACTCCGTTAAGGACATCGCCCATTAGGTACAGACAGTTTTTGTGTTTGGATGAATGTTGACGTGCTTCACGCCTGCATATTCTTTACAATTTCATCGCCAACCTGCGCAGTTGTGGCAGTACCGCCGAGATCGGGAGTTAAAGTCTTGCCCTCGACGAGAACCTCCTCGATACAGTCAAGTAACTTTGCTCCCCAGTCCTCGTGACCAAAGAAATCGAGCAGTTGACTTGCCGACCAGACCGTTGCAAGCGGATTTGCCTTACCTTGACCTGCGATATCGGGCGCTGAACCGTGGATCGGCTCAAACATGGACGGGAATTTGCGTTCGGGATTGAGGTTTGCACCTGCCGCAAGTCCCATGCCGCCTGCGATCGCCGCACCGAGGTCTGTTAAAATGTCGCCGAAAAGATTCGACGTTACAACGACCTCAAACCGTCCCGGATCCTTTACCATAAACATACTCGCCGCGTCAACGAGATACGAATACGTCTTAACCTCGGGATATTCACGTCCGACCTCCTCGAAGATCTGATCCCAGAATACCATCGAATAGTTGAGTGCGTTCGCCTTGCTTATACTCGTGAGCGTCTTGCCCTGTGACTTCGCAAGCTCGTATGCATATCTGATAACGCGCTCACAGCCCATGCGTGAAAAGACGCCATTCTGAATAACGACCTCGTTCGCCTTGCCCTTATAGAGCCAGCTTCCGCTTCCTGCATACTCGCCCTCGGTGTTCTCGCGGACGAACACCATGTCGATATCCTCGCGAGGGGTATCCTTGAGCGGTGTCGGCGCACCGCGAAGCAGCTTAACGGGACGGAGATTGATATATTGATCAAAGCTCTTTCTTATAACGAGCAGAAGATCCCACAGTGAAATGTGATCGGGCACACCGGGCGCACCGACCGCACCGAGGAATATCGCATCGTAGCCCCGAAGCTCATCAATACCGCCCTCTGCCATCATGCGACCTGTTTGTTTGTAATATTCGCATCCCCACGGGAAATGTGTGAACTCGAAATTGAAGCTGCCGTCAATACGAGCCGCCTCGTTAAGCACCTTAATACCCTCGGCAATTACCTCCGGACCGATTCCGTCACCTGCAATAACCGCTATTTTATGTGTGTTCATCGTTATACCTCCGAAATATGTATTTCATTTATATTATAGCACCGGCAAATTCATTTGTAAAATAGATATTTACTTGACAAATATAGGAAAAAGCTATATAATTATGGTGTGAATATTGTTTTTAGCGATGAATTATAGGTTAATGTTACTTAAGGCTCTCCCTCCGGGAGAGCTGTCAGCGTAAGATGACTGAGAGGGCAAATATCGAAAATTTTTTTCGGCGTGAACCCTCTCCGTCTCGCCTTACGGCTCGACACCTCTCCCAAAGGGAGAGGCTTTTAAACGGCACACATAATCTATAATTTACAGCACACAAGAAAGGCACGGTTAAAGCTATGAATCTGATACAACTGAAATATTTTGAAGCGGTCTGCAAATACGGAACCGTAATGGCGGCGGCAGAGCATTTGCACATTTCCCAACCGTCACTTTCCGCGGCGATAAAATCACTCGAATCGGAGTTCGCCGTAACGCTTTTTAAACGAGGACACCACGGTATGACGCTGACAAGCGAGGGCGAAGCTCTCTATAATATGAGCACCGAGCTCACGCGGCGCGCAAGCGAAATCGAGGGTATCATGAACGATCTCGGCGGCGAGAGTAAAATACTCCGTCTCGGTATACCGCCGATGATCGGTTCGCTAATCCTGCCGATACTCTTTCACGATTTCACCAAAACCAGTCCCGATATACACCTTGAAATCACAGAAGGCAGCCGTCACGAGCTTTTCGGCAAGCTTGCCGATGGATTTGTTGACATGGTTTTCCTGCCGCACATCCGTCCGCTTGACAAAGAGATGTCATCGCTCAAGGCGGGCAGACTCGAAATTGTGTGCTGCACCTTTGCAGAGGATGAACTCGCAAAAAGAGCGAGTATCGCCACGGCAGAGCTGAAAGACAAGCCACTTGTGCTTTTCGAGAACAGCTTCTTCCAAACGCAGGAAATAAAAAACCGCTTTGCAGCGGATAAAATTGAACCCCGTATTCTTCTTCAGACAAATCAGCTCTCAACTCTCATAAGTATGATATCAAGCGGCATCGCAGTGGGCTTCATGTTCCGTGAGCTTATAAAAGCAGACGCTCGCCTCGTTCCCATACCGCTTTCCGAGCCGATGTATATAAACGTGAGCCTCGCATGGCGACGAAGCTCACATCAGAAATACAGTATGAAGGCTCTACGCGAATATATAAGCGGCTCGGATATCTTTAATCGGTAAATACGCCCGTATCATCGAGCCAGCCAAGTCCCGCAAGTGAAATTTTAACCTCCGCAGGAATGTTATCGGGTGAAGCACCACCGAGACTTATGATGAAGTATACTCCCGTTTGCGCAGGGTAACTTTCCGCAATACCGTCGTGAACGACAAGCAGCTTTTCACCCTCCTCAAATCCCGAGAAAATATTGCCTTTACCCGGACGCGGCGTCAGACATATCGGCGAATTATCCTTTATGAGCATCGCGCCGCCGTTTGTGTTAAGATAGTAACCGACGCTCACGCCGAGGTTATCATAGAAAAACACTGTGTAAACAACAGCCAAAAAAGCTGCCAGCACAAGCCCTATCGCAATCAATCGCCTTTTCATAACGCCCTCCTGATATATTTATGCGAAAAGTTCCGCCATAGCTTAATGTGACGGAACCTTTTTTCATTTTATGACCGAACACTCGTCAATTCCGTAATACCCGAGCGCCGCGATGACGTCACCGTCAATAACCTCGCCGCAGATCGCAATCGGTATCGCAGGCGGACAGGATATCTCTGCGCTTGCAAGTATACGCCCGAGTGCATCTACACTTTTAATGCTTTCGCTCGGTGAAAAGATCGCTTCTCTCGGTGTCATCGCCCGTATCGGTCTGCCGATTTTCGGCGGTAATGTGACGATCGCAGCCCTTGCTTCAAGTGACGTTAATAATCGCTCAATTTTGTCAAGTGTATTCTCGCCGCTTTCCGGCGTCGGCATCATGACCGCGTAATCGGGATCGGAAAATTCACACACGATACCGTTTTTTTCGAGTATATCGGCAAGCTGTATCCCCGTGTAACCGAAGCTTTTCGGCGCAAGCGTCAATTTGAGCGGCTCGTTACCGATAAGAGTGAAGCCGTGGCGGATGAGTTTTGTTCGAAGTGTATCAAGCTTTTTTATAAATTCGGCAAGGCGTTCACGGTATTCGTCCGAAAGGTAACGGTTTGCCGCATCGAGCGACTGTAATATAAGATACGACGGACTCGTTGAAGCAAAAAGTGACATCGCATATTCGGCACGTTCTGCAAGCATTGCCGGTGCAGTTTTCGATATCTGCAGATAACCGCCGCCGGTGATGACAGGCAGTGTCTTATGCGCGGAATCGGCAGACATATCAGCGCCGAGCCCTATCGGATGCATGGCTTCGGGCAAGAAACCAAGATACGCACCGTGTGCATTGTCAACAAGAAGCAGCATACCGCGTTTATGGCAAACCTCGGCTATACCCTTTATTGAGACGACATTTCCGAGATAATCGGGCGAGGTTATATAAAGTGCGCTCGGCGTTACGGCCATTTCATCAAGTGCCGCAGTAAGTGAATCGGCGGTGATATCGCAGGAAATGAGACTGCCGTCCGTCGGATATATCCATTCAACTTCAAAATCAAGCAGTGCCGCCGTGTTTACAAAGACCTTATGTGCATTGCGACCTGCCGCGATTACGGGACGTTTACCCGATTCTTTTGCGTGCATAACGGCAAGATAGAGCATCGCGCGAATCGAAAGTGACGAGCCCTCGGCAGAATAGACCGTGCGTGCCGTACCGAAAAGCTCCTCGGCGTTTTTTTCACTCTCACGTATGATTCCGCCCGACGAATAAAGCACGTCCGCGCCGTCGATTTCGGTTATGTCGCGCTCCTCGAGCCCGAGCAAGTTTATACCCTTGTGTCCCGGCATATGGAGTCTTGCCGCACCGCTTTTTATGTATTCTTCAACAAAATCGCAAATCGGCGTTTTCATTATTGTTCGAGCGCCTTTGTCGCTTCGACCATGATCGCACATTCCATTCTCTTTTTGAAAAGCTCACAGCCGTACTTGTAAACACCGTTGACCGAGCCTGTTGCGTGGTAAGCGTTCGCCGCACAGCCGCCCGAGCAGTAAAGCTTCGCCCAACAGTCGTGACATTCGGGACGGGAATAAACGTTACAAGCGGCAAATTCAGCCTGACAAGCGGCATTGGTGACACCGCTCCAGACGTCACCGAGCTTGAACTTCTCCTCGCCGACGAACTGATGACAGGGATAAAGATCGCCCCACGGTGTAACCGCCATATATTCTGTTCCCGAGCCGCAGCCGGAAATACGCTTGTATATACAAGGACCGCCCTTGAGATCGATCATGTAATGGTAGAACGTGAACGGCTTGCCCTCTTTTCGTCTCTCAAGCATCAGCTCTGCAAGCTTTTCATACTGCTCGAGTACGATCGGCAGATCCTCCATAGTGAGCGCGGACGGATCATCCTCGGCACAGACGACCGGCTCCATCGAAAGCTCATTGAAACCAAGATCGAGCATGGTTTTGATATCCTCAAGAAAATCGGGATTTGCGTGCGTAAACGTGCCGCGCATATAGTAATTCTTACCGCCGCGAGCCTCAACAAGCTTTTGGAACTTGGGAACGATTCTATCAAAACTTCCTTTACCTGCATAGTCAACGCGGAAACGGTCGTGTACTTCGCGCCGTCCGTCAAGCGAGAGAACGACATTCGAGCATTCACGGTTTGCAAAGTCGATAACGTCATCGTCGATAAGCAGACCGTTTGTTGTCAGAGTGAAGCGAAAATTCTTGCCTGCCGCCTTTTCAACCCCACGAGCGTATGCAACGAGCTGTTTCACAACGTCAAAATTCATAAGCGGTTCACCGCCGAAGAAGTCAACCTCAAGATTATGGCGTGTACCCGAATTGGCAACAAGGAAATCGAGCGCCTGCTTACCGACCTCATAGCTCATAACGGCACGCTCGCCGTGATAGTTACCCTGGCTTGCAAAGCAATATGAACAGTTAAGGTTACAAGTGTGCGCAATGTGCAGACAGAGCGCTTTAACAACACCCTTGGAGGTCTCCTTGAGCTTTCCTGCAAGTCCCTCAAACGTGTCCTCGGCGAAAAGCTGTCCTGATGCGCGAAGCTCCTCGATCTGCTCACAGCACTCGTCAAAATCCGATGCGGTGATACCGTGCTTTGCGATAACCTCGGCTTTGAGTGCTTCCCTGTCAGAGTCCTCGTATTTTTCGATTATATCATAGGCGACCTCGTCAACGATATGTACCGAGCCCGAATAAACGTCCAGCACGATATTGAGTCCGCCGAGTTTGTAACAATGTGTCATAAAAAAACTCCTTATGTACCACGAAAAATGCCGCCGGACGGCGGCATTAAATTTTTTGCGTGATTATTTCTCGCAGCTCTGATTTGCGATACCGCAGCTTGTTTTGCAAGCGGACTGGCAGGATGTCTGACATTCGCCGCAGCCGCCGTTTTCACTGCAAAGGCTCTTTGTTACGAGAGTCTTGATTCTCGAAACCTTGGACTCGCATTTCTGATTTGCGATGCCGCAGCTTGTTTTGCAAGCGGACTGGCAAGAGGTCTGGCATTCGCCGCAGCCGACGTTTTCAGAGCAAAGGCTCTTGGTATTTAAAGTTGTAATACGGTTCATATTTATATTCTCCTTAAGATGGAATTTTACGTTATTACTTATATTATACCATGCAAATCGCATGATGTCAACGGGAATACGGGATTTTTTTGAAAATATTTATGAGAATCATAATTTCCCACAAATCTAACATTCCATTTCGCCGAAAGAAACAATGAAGCATCGGAGCCGCCAGCTTCGTCGGCGGCTCAAATTCACCTTTTTTTGTTTGCATTTTAAAAAAAGCAAACATATAAAATTACTTTTTATTTTTCTTGCCTCTGTCGATATCGTGTCTTATGATGCCGATGACGATGGAAACGAGACTAATAGCTTCGCAGCCAACTGCACCCCATGCCTTAAAAACAGCATTATAAATAAGCCATAATGGAGAGCTTACAAGTGAAAAACGTCTTACTGCTTTGTCGCTGTTTATGTAAAGCGCAAGATGCGATGCAATCATACCGACAACAGGAAGAATATTGATAATATAACCAAACACCGTCAGCTCTTCTTTAGCGAAAACAGTAACCGTCAGCGCATATGCGCCAAGATAAGCAAGTATAAATCCCACAAGCCATATCGGTCTGTCCGCGTGCAGCTTCTTTTTGTTAGAGTAAATCAACGCACGAACTGCAGCCATACAATTAAGCATTGCACCGACATATGACTCAAGCATAAAGAAGCTTATCGCAAATAATGTCGTACTTATAAGTTGAACACTTGCAAATGTTTTCTGCCTTTTCACCTGAAATGACAGTATGGCTATCGCCATTGCGATATAACCAACTATTTGTCCGACTGTTCCCATGTTTACCTCTGTTTATTTTGAAAGATATTCGTCAATCGCCTTTGCCGCGACTTTGCCTGCACCCATCGCGGAAATTACCGTCGCCGCTCCGGTTACAGCGTCACCGCCTGCATAAACGCCCGTTTTGGTCGTTGCACCCGTTGCTTCCTCAACGATGATACCGCCGCGCTTGTTTACTTCAAGTCCCTCGGTGGTCGATTTTATAAGCGGATTCGGGGATGTGCCGATCGACATGACAACCGTGTCAACGTCAAGCTCAAACTCGCTTCCGGGTATCGCTATCGGTGAACGGCGTCCGCGCTCATCGGGCTCGCCAAGCTCCATTTTAATACACTTCATACCAATAACCGTACCGTTTTTCGGATCGCGTCTGTCATCGGGGTTTCTGTAACCGAGGATTTCAACAGGGTTGTTTAAAAGCATGAACTCAACGCCCTCCTCAATTGCGTGCTCAACCTCCTCGCGTCTTGCAGGAAGCTCATCCATCGAACGGCGGTAAACGATATACACCTTCTCAGCTCCGAGACGAAGTGCCGTTCGTGCCGCATCCATCGCGACGTTTCCACCGCCGACAACAGCGACCTTTCCGCCCTTGGATATCGGCGTTACGGGGGTTTCAAGATATGCTTTCATGAGGTTGCTTCGGGTTAAGTATTCATTCGCCGAGTAAACGCCCTTGAGGCTCTCGCCGGGGATATTCATAAAGCTCGGAAGTCCTGCGCCCGAACCGATAAACACCGCCTCAAAGCCCATTTCAAAAAGCTCGTCAACAGTGAGCGTCTTACCGATAACGACGTTGGTTTCAATCGTTACGCCCATCGCCTTTAGGTTGTCAACTTCCTTTTGTACAATAGCCTTAGGTAAACGGAATTCGGGAATACCGTAAACGAGTACGCCGCCTGCTGTGTGCAGTGCCTCATAGACTGTGACACTGTAGCCCTTTTTCGCAAGATCACCTGCGCAGGTAAGTCCCGACGGGCCCGAGCCGACAACGGCAACCTTGTGACCGTTTGTTTCGGGAATATCGGCAACACCGTCAGTGTGAGCATTGTGCCAATCGGCAACGAAACGCTCAAGTCTGCCGATTCCGACGGGTTCACCCTTGATTCCGCGAACGCATTTCGCCTCACACTGGGTTTCCTGGGGACAAACACGTCCGCAGACCGCCGGCAGTGAGGATGAGCGATTGATAACCTGATATGCGCCCTCAAAGTCACATTCCTTGATCTTGGAAATAAACTCGGGGATATGAATATTTACGGGACAGCCTGCAACGCAGGGCATATTTTTACAGTTAAGACAGCGTGCCGCCTCGTCAAGGGCAGTCGCTTCGTCATAACCGAGTGCAACTTCATCAAAATTATGAGCGCGAACCTCGGGTGCTTGCGATGGCATCGCATTCTTTTTCGGTGACATATTTGGCATTGTTATTTCTCCATTTCTTCCTTATACGGCGAGTCAAACGCTCTTTTTAAAGAGGTTACAGGCTTCCTCGTGTGCGTGACGCTCGAAGTCACGGAACATCGTACCGCGCTCCATTGCCGAGTCGAAATCAACCTCGTAGCCGTCAAAATCGGGGCCGTCAACGCAGGCGAACTTTGTTTTTCCGCCAACAGTGAGACGACATCCGCCGCACATACCTGTACCGTCAATCATGATCGGGTTCATCGAAACGATGCAGGGAATACCGGTCGGCCGTGTTGCTTCAACGACGAATTTCATCATAACAAGCGGTCCGATGGTTATAACCTTATCAAAGCGCTCACCTGCGGCAAACATTTCGTTAAGCGGTACGCAGACGTTACCCTGTCTTGCGTATGAGCCATCATCGGTCATCACAAAGAGTCTGTCGGAAGCGGCACTGAACTCGTCCTCCAAAATAAGCAGATCCTTTGAGCGGAAGCCGATAACGGACGTTACCTCACAGCCCATTTCGTGAAGCGCCTCGGCAATCGGAAGCGCAATTGCACAGCCGACACCGCCGCCAACGATGCAGACCTTTTTAAGTCCGTCAAGCTCGGTTGCAACGCCGAGAGGCCCAACAAAATCCTGTATACTCTCTCCGGCTTCTTTGCGGTTAAGCTTTTCGGTCGTCGCGCCGACTATCTGAAAAATAATTCTGACGGTTCCTGCTTCGCGGTCATAGCCTGCGATGGTTAAGGGAATACGCTCGCCGTCATCGTCAACACGCAGGATGATGAACTGTCCCGCTTTAGCCTTTTTAGCAACGAGCGGTGCTTCAATATCCATCATTGTGACGGTGGGATTGAGCGACCTCTTATATGTGATACGATACATATTTTTCTCCTTAAATGCTTTTTCTTTTCCCATATATTATAATTATACCACATCACCCTGTTTCTTTGCAATAGGGTGAGCGTGATAATTTTGACGATTTTTTGTTAAGGAACTACCCTCATGCGTACAAATATGACATTTCGGGTGTTTATTTTAACACTTTTTTACATCGTCACCAGTCGTCGCTTACCACTCTGCCGCATCGAAAACGCGCATTACACGTTTGACTGTCGCTTCAAACTGCTCGGGCGTCAACGACTGCGGACCGTCACAAAGCGCACGTGCAGGATCATTATGCACCTCAATCATAACGCCCTCTGCACCGCACGCCGCCGCAGACATTGCCATCGGGAGTACAAGCTTCGCCGAGCCGCAGGCGTGGCTTGGGTCAACGATAACGGGAAGATGCGAAAGCTCATGCAGTACGGGTACAGCCGAAATATCGAGCGTGTTTCTCGTTGCGGTTTCAAAGGTACGTATACCGCGCTCGCAGAGGATGACGTTCTCGTTTCCGCCTGCCATGATGTATTCGGCGCTCATGAGAAGCTCCTGTATCGTGTTTGCAAGACCTCTCTTTAAGAGGATAGCCTTATTCGAGTGACCGAGTTCCTTAAGAAGCTCGAAATTCTGCATATTTCTTGCGCCGACCTGAATAACGTCAACATCGGCAAAAAGATCGAGATGTGATGCGTCCATGATCTCGGTAACGATCGGCAGACCTGTTGCCTTTTTCGCTTCAAGAAGCAGCTTGATTCCGTCGTTTCTGAGTCCTTGGAAAGCGTAAGGAGAGGTACGCGGCTTGAATGCGCCGCCGCGAAGAAGCTGTGCGCCTGCCTTCTTGACCGCCTCGGCAACCTCGATTATCTGCTCCTCGCTCTCAATCGAACACGGACCTGCAATGAAACAGAAGCCCTCGCCGATCTTAACGTCCCCGTTCACGCTCGGAATCGTAACAACCGTGTCATCGGGATGGAATTTGCGGTTCGCATTCTTGTAAGGCTCACTGATACGCTTTACCGTTTCAACGATATCGAGTCCCGATATGGTGTCAATATCAATTTTGCTCGTGTCGCCGACAAGACCGAGTACCGTCTGGAAATGTCCGCGGCTCTCGTGAACCATAACGTCCTGCGACTTCAAGAAGTCGATAAGCTTTGCAAGTCTTTCTTCATTTGCTCCGTTTTTGATTACTACTACCATTTTGTGTATCTCCTTTAAAATTATATTTTTATAAAACAAAAACCCGATTACCGTATGTGTTCTCACTGATATTCGGTACATCAAAGCCTCCCTCCGAGAGTGAGGTGGCACGCGAAGCGTGACGGAAGGAGCCTTCGTAACGATACGATTCAGCTGATTTTTCCGTGTACGTGCCCTCCCTCGGTCAAAACCTCTAACTATGAGAGACAGGCGCAAATAATTGCTTTGCAACTTTGATGGGGAAGTATGTGGGCACGAAACGAACGTAAAACTCCAAACTTACCGCTCGCAGGCTCCTTCCGTCATTGCTTCGCAATGCCACCTTCCTCCCGGAGGAAGGCAAAAGTGGTCGCCACATCTGCGGCAGTAGGGCAAGCTTGCCTGTGGTGGTATTTTGAATAACTTTCGTCATTCGAGCAATTTGCCGAATTTTTATAAAACAAAAACCCCGCAGTGATTTTTCACTACGGAGCGAATTTACATTGTTCGGAATTTTACTTCTCGGTGACAACCTCGTTTTCGTAGCAAAAATCACTATTACTTTTTTCGGTAAAATAGTAATAGTAATAATATGTTGCTCTGAAATTGCGTGTCATCATTGTTAGTTTCCTCTTTATCGAATTTTGCTTTATTTTATTATATCACTAAAGTTTCGGGCTGTCAAGTATAAATTTTTACCAAAAACAGTCGTCGCATATTATCATTAAACGTCAAGATGCTCAAGTCCCGATATAACGCTGCGAAGCTCCTCAAGATACATATGGTCAAGCTCGGAAAGGCGGTACGAGCGCCCGTAAACGACCATATCCTTATAGTTATAGTCAGCATCGGAAACGCTTCTCTGAATAAGACCGTAGCGGTCAAGTATCTTCTCGGGTATCGGCGACACCCACATGAACGATTCGGGAATATTCGATAAAAGCTCCATCTGACTTCCGCGCTCGAAAACGTAGATCTTCTTGTTTGAGTTTTCGATATTCTCCATGCGTTTTGCCTCAATGGTCGGAAGCGTCGGAACGGTGTTGTCATTATGGAGAATTTCAATGCAGTCGGCGAAATCGGCACAGGTCAGAACCGGCTTTTTGGCAAGCGGATGATCCTTCGACATAACCGCTATATAACGGAACTGCCACAAAAGCTCACTCCGAAGCTCCTTTTCGCGAAGAAGTCTTGTAAAATACGGCTCAAAAACGTCACGGAAGCGTATGATCGCAAGGTTATAGTTCGACTGCACGATATTCGATATCGCCTCGACGGAATTGGTTTCCTTATAGTAAATTTCGATCTCCTTGTCGCGGTCAAGACGCCCTATAAAATTAGTGAAGCCGTAAGCCATATAGCTGCCGCGAGGGATCGAAATACTGAAGGTCTGCTTTTCGCTCGGGTGACTGTTGTATATTGATTCAAGCTCGTCGATCTGAGCGAGGATACGCTTGGCGTAAACGAGGAATTCCTCGCCCTTCTCGGTCGGAACGATACCCTTTGAGGTACGCTTGAAAAGTGTCACGCCGAGGTTTTCCTCAAGCTCGCGTATAGCTTTGCTGAGGTTTGGCTGTCCCATAAAGAGATTTTCCGCCGCCCTTGTTATCGAGCCTGTTTTTGCAACCTCAACGGCATATTTGAGATGCATTATATTCATTGAAGCTTCCTCTTATCTGTTGAAATATTCTTTGATCGCGTCTATGATGTAAAGAGATGCCTTGCCGTCGCCGTACGGATTTTTCGCCGATGCCATACGGTTAAATTCAGCTTCGTTGCAAAGCAGCGTTTCCGCTTCACGTATGATTCTCTCGGTGTCTGTTCCGATAACCTTGACTGTACCTGTCTCTGCCGCCTCGGGACGCTCGGTTTCGGTGCGCAGAACGAGTACCGGCTTGCCGAATGACGGTGCTTCCTCCTGTATTCCGCCCGAATCGGAGAGGATAAAATACGATTTTGCGAGAAGATTATGCATATCGGCAACGTCAACAGGCTCCGTGAGCGTTATTCTCGGGTGATTGTCGAGCAGAGGGAAAACCACACCTCTTACGGCAGGACTCAGGTGTACGGGATAAATGAAACGCAGCTCGGGATGATCCTTCGAAAGCGCAAGTATCGCGCGGCAGATATTCTCGATGCCGCCGTTCTGATTCTCGCGGCGATGTGCTGTAACCGTGATGATTTTTTCGTTTTCAAAATCAATGGCACGCAGCTTCTCGTCGTTGAAGATATAATCGGGCGTAACGGTATACTTAAAAGCATCAAGCGCGGTGTTGCCCGTGACATATACATTTTCGGTTACGTTCTCCTTTGCAAGCTGTGAGCGGTTAAGCTCGGTCGGCGCAAAATGGAGCGTGGCGATTTTTGTCGTAAGGTTACGGTTTATCTCCTCGGGGAAAGGCGAATAGCGGTCATAGGTGCGAAGTCCGGCTTCAACGTGACCGACGGGTATCTGCGCATAAAACGCCGCAAGTGCCGCCGCAAAGCTGGTGGTCGTGTCGCCGTGAACGAGTACGATATCGGGCTTCGATTCGGCAAGCACGCCCTCAAGTCCCGTGATAACATCGGCAGTGATACCGGTGAGCGTCTGTCCGCGCTTCATTATGTTGAGGTCATAATCGGGCTTGACACCGAAAAATTCAAGCGCACTGTCAAGCATCTCGCGGTGCTGTGCCGTAACGCAAACGACACTTTCTATCTTCTCATCCGCCTCAAGAGCCTTCACGAGCGGACACATTTTTATCGCTTCCGGACGTGTTCCGAAAACAGACATTACCTTTATCATAACGCTTCTCCTTTTTCATCTCGTTTTTTCTGAAGCTCCTCCATAACATCGGCATAAGCGATACGGAAAAGCTCCTCGGCACGCTGCTGTCTACCCGTCAGATCAAGATAGGCAAAGAGCGCCTCCATGCCCGTGGCACGGCGATATTCACGCGCAGACGCACTTTTCGGTATGGAAATACCGTTGGCATTGCGTCCGCGTTTATAGATATATTCTTCTTCCTCTGTGAGGTGCGCAGTCAGCTTGTCCATACCGGCACTCTGTGCAGTGGCACGTACAAAATTGAGTGCTAAATGCGAAAGCTCGCCGCCATCGGCAATACCGAGCGAAACTAAATATCGGCGCACGATCACCTCAAAAACAGCGTCACCGAGATAAGCCAACGTTGCGCCGCTTAAGGAATTTGCAAATTTATTATCCATCTGTTGTCACTTTCGTGGTAATTTTATAGTTATATACAGTATACCATATATTTCCGAGTTTATCAAGAGCAAAGCGGAAATTTGGGGATATACCCTCATTCCTCGCTGTCATCTGCACGAAAGCCTGCAAGCGGATTTGCGGCAATCGCACGCTTCATGTTCTCATCGCTGACATGAGTGTATATCTGCGTCGTATTAAGCTGCTCATGACCGAGTATATCCTTGAGCACGCGCACGTCCACGTTTCCCGACTGGTACATCAGCGTTGCCGCAGTGTGACGGAGCTTATGCGTTGAACAGCCCTTGTTTTCAAGTCCTGCCGCCTTCAGATATTTATAAACGAGCCACTGTACCGTTTTATTGCTGATACGGCTGTGACGGGAGGAGAGAAACAGCGCATTTTTATCCTTCATCTGAACCTCGTCGGCGTTACGTATCGGGAGATAGTCGCGCAGTGCCGCACGGCAGGCATCGTTTAAATAAATGAGACGCTCCTTCGCGCCTTTACCGAGCACACGCAGAGATTCCATATCACGGTCAATATCGGAAAGGTTTATACCGACGAGCTCCGAAAGTCGCATTCCGCAGTTTAAGAAAAGCACGATAATGGCATAGTCACGTTCCCTTGTTTTTGAGAGCTCGTCCTCGCGTACAGCCCTCAAGAGACGTTCGCTTTCGGAAAGACTCAAAAATTTCGGCAGTGTCTTTTTCTTCTGTGGGCCCTCAATATTTTTGGCAGGATCATTGTCGAGCAGGTGGACGCTGACGGTCAGATATTTATAAAAGCTCTTTATCGCCGAAAGCTTTCTTGCACGTGTGCTCCACTTGTTTGAACGGGCGTTTTGCGCAAACGAAAGAAACTCGAATATCTCCTGTGCCGTTATTGAACCGATAAATTCAAGACCGACACCGGTTATGTCAACGCTCGCAAACTCCTCCTCGCTGACGGTTTCGGGATCGGTGCCGTTCTGCCTTAACATCATATATCTGAAAAATGTACGCAGATCGAGCGCATATTCGTCAACGGTTTTTTGCGAACGCTCCTGTGCCGTTCGTTTATATGTGATGAATTTCCGTACAAGCTCGGGAAGTTCGTCGTAATCAATGAGCTTCTGCATGATGATCCTCCGTGTGATTTTGTATAATTCAATTATACAGCAAAGCGGCGAATTTGTCAAGAGACGGGAAAATCAAGAGTTTTTTGCGGCGATTGGAATCATTTTTACTTGTCTTGCTCCGAGGCGATATGATATAATATTATTGTAATATACCAAAATATCCTTGTTTATGGAGGAATATATAATGCTTAGAATAGGAATAATCGGCGCGGGTACGATCTCCGTTCCTCACCTTGAAGGGTACCGTGACAATCCATACTGTGAGGTTGTTGCAATTGCGGATCTCAATACAAAGCTCGCACAGGAAAGAGCCGATGCTTTCGGTGTGCCCACAGTCGTTTCGGATTATCATGATATATTAAACGACAAAACAATTGATGCTGTCAGTATACTTCTTCCGACCTTTCTCCACAAGAAAGTCACGATCGAGGCCCTGAAGCAGGGCAAACACGTTCTCTGCGAAAAACCGCCGGCGATGAATGCGGATGAGGTTAGAGAGTGTGTTCAGATCGCAAAGGAAGTCGGGAAAGTGCTAATGTACGGATTTGTCTGCCGATTCAGAGGTCAGGCTCAATACCTTAAAAACTATATAAAGACCGGTAAAATGGGCGAAATCATTTTTGCGGAGGTTGAGCGCACCAGCAGATACAGTTACCTCGGCGGATGGTTCATGGACAAAACCAAGGCACGCGGCGGCGTTTTTTTCGACTGTGCTATACATGAGATCGATCTTGCACTTTACATGATGGGCTATCCAAAAATCAAGAGTGTTACAGGAAGTACAAGCTACATAAACAAGGATTTTACCGATAAACTGAATGGACATGATATACGGCAGTATTCATTGGATGCAAAAAAATATGACAATACTGTCGAAACCTCGGCAAGCGGATATATCACTTTTGAAAACGGTTCATATCTCTATGTTAAGGCTGGACGCGTGGTACTTATGCCGGAAAACGACTGTGTTGTTCAGATTTGCGGAGAAAAGGCAGGTGCGGCACTGCGCGGCAACGGTGACAGAAAGCTTGAAATTATTGAGCTTGACTCCGACAATTATCTGCGCGATGTGAAGCCAAGCGTGGACGTGATGAAGCCTTACAATGAGGAAATCAACCACTTTGTCGATTGCTTCATGAACGGTACAGAATGTATCTGCAAAAACGAAGATGTGATATCTCTCATGGAGATCATGGATGCGGTTTACAAATCCGCCGAGCTTGGCAAGACAGTTTATTTTGAATGAAATATAATGTGAACTCTCACTTTGACGGTGAGGGTTCTTTTTCACCCTACTGCCGCATACGCGGCTCTAATCAAAGCCTTCTCCTGTGGGAGAAGGTGGCAGCCGAAGGCTGACGGATGAGGAGTAGAATATGAAGTATTCGTCGTTTACATAGATAAACCAAAGAAATACACCTCATCCGTAAGGTTGCAAGGCAATCTTTTACACCTCTCTCCCACCGGAGAAGGCAAGCCCTCATCCGTCACGCCGCCGGCGTAAAGCTGCGGAGCAATCTTTTCCACCTCTCCCCCAAGGGAAGGCTTTGGGTAACTCTGATCAATAAAACAAAATATAGTGGGGTCTCCAAAAAATTCTGATTTATCTTTTTTATTCGCGCAAATCAACTTTAAAGGCTTCCCCTGGGGGATAGCTGTAAAAGATTGCTTCGCAAATTTGACGGATGAGGGCTTTTGTGCAGCAAACGCCAAAGATATGGCGGCAGAAACAGTTAGACTTGAACGGTGCTTGGGATACCGAACGAAGGCGGAGGAGCCGGAGTGAGGCGGGCCCCGACTACCGAGAGCGTTTTCGGAGGGTTTATGCGAAAACTCTGTGAAGCGATAGCGTCATTAAAGTTTTTTGCCAGTATGCTTTTAGCATATCGCTTCGCGAATGCCTCAAAAAAGCCGCGTACTCCTTTTCAAAAAAGCCGCGTATCTCCTATATGCTAACGCTCACCACACAAAAAGCAACCGCCTCACCAACTAAACGGTGAAGCGGTATTATAATTATTTAGCGTAGTCAATAGCGCGGCTTTCACGGATCATGTGAACCTTGATCTGACCGGGGTACTGCAGTTCGCTTTCGATCTTCTGAACGATTTCGCGTGCAATAACCACCATCTGTTCGTCGTTGACCTCCTCGGGCTTGACAGCGATACGAATTTCGCGTCCTGCCTGGATTGCGTACGACTTGTCCACACCGGGGAAGCTGTAAGTAATTTCTTCAAGCTTCTGGAGACGCTTGATATAGTTTTCGAGATCCTCGCGTCTTGCGCCGGGACGTGCCGCCGAGATGGCATCTGCCGCCTGAACGATGATCGCAGTGATGGTCTGCGGTTCAACGTCATTGTGATGCGCTTCGATTGCGTGGATAACGTCCTTGTTTTCCTTGAACTTCTTGGCTATATCAACACCGAGCTGTACGTGTGAGCCCTCGATTTCCTGGGTGAGAGCCTTACCGATATCGTGAAGCAGACCTGCACGCTTTGCAAGAGTGCTGTCAACTCCGAGCTCGTCTGCGATCATACCGGAAAGGGTTGCAACCTCAATCGAATGATCGAGTACATTCTGACCGTAACTTGTACGGAAGCGAAGACGTCCGAGCAGCTTGATAAGCTCGAGACTGAGACCGTGAATACCTGTATCGTAAGTAGCACGCTCACCTGCCTGCTTGATCATTGCGTCAACGTCACGCTTTGCTTTTTCAACCATCTCCTCGATACGTGCGGGATGGATACGTCCGTCTGCGATAAGCTTTTCGAGAGCGATTCTCGCAACCTCACGGCGTACCGGATCGAAGCTCGAAAGTGTGATTGCTTCGGGAGTGTCGTCGATGATAAGGTCAACGCCGGTCATCGCTTCGATTGCGTGAATGTTACGTCCCTCGCGACCGATGATGCGTCCCTTCATTTCGTCGTTAGGCAGTGCAACAACGGAAACGGTGGTCTCCGTAACAGTTTCGGATGCACAGCGCTGAATTGCGAGAGAGAGAATATTCTTCGCCTTCTGGTCTGCCTCCTCCTTGAACTGTGCCTCGTATTCGATGAGCTTCTGCGCGGTTTCGTGCTTCACCTCGTCGTCGATCTTTGCAACGATCTGTGCCTTTGCTTCCTCTGCGGTAAGTCCGGCAACCTTTTCAAGAGTTGCGAGCTGTTTATTCTTGATTTCCTCAATCTCAGCGCGGACATCGTCTGCTTCTTTAAGCTTTTTGTTAAGCTGTTCTTCTTTTTCTTCGAGAGTTTCGAGCTTGTGCTCAACCTGCTCTTCTTTCTTTGCAACACGGCTTTCCATCTTGGAAAGTTCACTTCTGCGCTCTTTGATTTCGCGTTCCGCGTCGTTTCTCTGACGCAGGATTTCTTCCTTGGCTTCAATCAGCGCTTCTTTTTTCTTGTTTTCGGCGGTACGTTCACCGTCCTCTATAATCTTACGTGCCTGTTCCTCTGCGGAGCCGATTTCAGCTTCGCCGACCTTTTTTCTGTATATTATACCGAAAAACACCCCCAGTGGCAATGCCACTATCGCGGTGATAATAACACTAAGTATTATTTCCAATTTGCAGAACACCTCCTTAATTTGATTTTTGTTCTTTATTTAATGCTTTTTATGAATGCAATTATTTCAACACCGTGTCCGTGCCATCCATCACAAGGCACACCTACGGCAGTATATATATTAATTACACATACTTATATTTTATACAAAAAACAAGCTTCTGTCAAGGGGAAAAGCGTAAAAATAATTAATTTTATTAAAAAAATGACACATGAGAGCGAGAATTTACAGAATCGCAACAGTTTCGGGGAATGTTCACAAAGTGTAAATATCTTGACTTTTCGGGAAAGCTGTGTTATAATAAAGTCTGCGACCGGATCGGACGATCGCGCGGTATGTTGCCGAAAGGTATTACCGTGAGGAAAGTCCGGGCTTCAAAGGGCAGGATAACGGATAACGTCCGCCGAGGGTGACCTCCGGGAAAGTGCAACAGAAATAAACCGCCGTCCGTTTGGGCGGTAAGGATGGAAACGCGAGGTAAGAGCTCACGAGTTCCTATGGTAACATAGGTCCGCTGTAAACCCTATCCGAAGCAACACCGTATGTGAGAACCGTGCTTGCACGGCTGTCTGCCCGGCAGATCTCACGGGTGGCACGCGATATTTCGCGGAGCGTGGTGGAGACATCACGCAAAGATAGATGATCGTCACGACAGAACCCGGCTTACAGATCAGGTCGCATTTTTTGTAAATAAAAACGCCTTACCATATCGGTAGGGCGTATTTTGTTGCAAATTAATTTTTATCTTCAATATTTTCGAGCGCAACTCTCACCGCTTCTACAACGAAGGCAGTAAATGTGCAGTTTTTACCTTCGATTGCTTTTTCAACTTCATCTATCAAATCATTGGGAAACCTTATGCATTTATTGGTTGTTGGTGGTATTGACGGTATTTTGAACTTTTTCATATAATCACCTCCGCAATACAATTATATATATAAATACTATTATTGTATGCATAACATTTGTATTGCATTTTGAGAGATAATATGGTATAATATCCTTGCAGTAGTAAACAAAAAAAACAAGGAGATACCAATTTATGAAAAATGTAAGATTCAATAAGAAAAAATTCAATTATTTAGTGATGGCTTTGATTGTGCTGATTTCGGCTGTATTTATTACCGGATGCAGTAAAGCTGATATTTCTTCTGCTAAATTATTGGGATATGATAACATCACATTTAATGAAGCAATGGATAAAATGGTGAAAGATATGATGAATGATGAAGTCTCAAGTCTTTCTAAGGAATGGAAAAACGGTTGGGCCGGAGAATATGCGCCGGATGAAACGGTTTTGAATTCAAACGAAAAAGCCATGACTTACGTATTATCAATAAAATTAGATTATGAAGGTAAAACAGAAACAAATCGTATGATTTTTTATTTCATACATGACCTGACTGACAACACATTATCTGTTCAAGGCGGACTCTTGAGCGAGGATGGAGATGAATATCCTATGTCATTAAGTGAAGCTCGCGAAGGACTTGAAGAAATGTTTGATGAGTATAATTAAATCATTAAATTTGTAACAGAAATTTTACTACTGCACAATTAGTGTTTTATACTATGGTGTGGATTACCGCAAAAGCAAGTTCGCGGTTCAGACTAACATTAGCCTTCTCCAGTGGGAGAAGGTGTCGAGCCAACGGCGAGACGGATGAGGTGTACTCGAAGCGCGGCGCTTCGATTTTCGCGTAACTCGAGGAGGATGGGACACCAGCTGGCGCAGGTTTCTCACCCTCCTCGGACTCCTCCCGTCTTCCTTGCCTGCGCTCGACTCGCGCTCAACTCCGCCTGACGGCTCCGGATTCGCTTTGTCAGCCGTGACCGCTTGTCCGCCGCCAACTTCGTCGGCGGCTCAATGACTTCGTTGCTTCTTTTGCAGCAGAAACACCGCTTCGCGGCTGAAGTTAGTTGAGGCGGCAAAAAAGGGAGCGTTTTGCTCCCTTGATTATTCATCAATACGTATATGATAGGTGTTGAGCGTTTCAAACGCCTCATCGCAGAGCGCGTTAAAATCAAGCTTCGCTTCCTCGGCGAGGACATTTTCAAGCTCGGGGCGCGTTTTCGGATGGCGCGGCGTGAATACCGTACAGCAGTCCTCATACGGCAGTATCGACGTTTCAAATGTGTCGATCTTTCTCGCGATCGTGATGATCTCCTCTTTGTCAAGTCCGATACAGGGACGGTAAACGGGTATGTTTACGACGTTGTCGGTCACTTCTATCGCTTTCATCGTCTGCGATGCAACTTGCGCGAGGCTTTCGCCCGTGATAAGTGCGTGACAGTGGTTGCGTCTTGCAACACGCTCGGCAAGTGTCATCATGTAACGACGGAGCAAAAGCGTGAAATAATCCTCGTTGCAGGCACGGCGAAGCTCCTCCTGAATGTGTGTCAGCGAGATAACGTGTACCTTTATGTGGGTTGTGTATTCACAGAGCAACCGTGCAAGCTCAAGCACCTTTTCCTTGGCACGCTCCGAGGTATATGGGAAGCTCTCAAAATGAAGTGCTTCGAGCGTTACGCCGCGTTTTGCGATCATGTAACCGGCAACGGGACTGTCGATACCGCCCGAGAGCAGCAAAAGTCCCTTTCCGCTTGAACCGAGCGGCATTCCGCCTGCGCCCTTAACGCCGCCTGCGTGGATATATGCGCCGCGTTCACGTATCTCAACGCGCACCGTAACCTCAGGCTCGTGCACGTCAACGCGAAGATACGGACACGCTTCAAGCACCGCGCCTCCAACCTCACGCATAAGCTCGGGAGATTTCATCGGGAATGTTTTATCGGCACGTCTTGCGTCCGCTTTAAAGGTCTTGACGCCGCGAAGAAACTGCGGAAGATATTCCCTTGCTGCCGCTTTGATCGCCTCGAGATCCTTTTCAACCATAACGGCACGGTCAATCGAAACGAGACCGAACACCTTTTTTGCGTATTCGAGCGCAAGCTCGATGTCACACATATCGTCCTTCGGCTCGATGTATATTGTGCTCTGCGCATAGGAAATATCAAAATCACCTGCGCGGCTTATTCTTGTGCGAAGCTCCTTGATAAGCAGATTTTCAAAATATGAACGGTTCGCGCCCTTTAAAATAAGCTCGCCGTATTTACAGAGAAGTACTTCTTTCATCGTTGTTTATCCTTTTTGGTTTATTATGCGTACCGCTTCAAGAAGAAGCGGCGTTTGTTCGTTTTTGAGAGTGCCGTCAATAACCTTTTCAAGCAGCTCGTTCAGTATCATGCCGACCTCGCGTCCCTTTGCGCCGAGCGATAACAGCTCATCGCCGCCGATTTTTAACTGTGCAAGAGAGATACAGTAATCCCTCTCGATTATATTGGAAAGCGTGTCGAGCAACTCAGGATTCGCTTCATCGCGCGAGATTGCGAGTCTTATCACGTCCTCTGCCGCACCGTAACCGATGTCACGGCAAAGCCGCTTCACGTCAGCTTCGGTTGAAATGATACCGTGCAGATGCGTGACGATCGCTGTGCAGAGTGATACAGTCGCGCTGTCAAAGCGGAGTGAACGGAGAATTTCACGCACCGATGACGGCTCACAGTCAGCCAAAATCGCCGCAAGTCCGAGCGGTGCAGATTCGGGAGAAATCCGCTCGAGTGAAGTGCAGATTTTATCAAGTCCCGAAAAATTGACACCGGGCAAAATTACGTTTATTATCGGCAAAAAGTCACGAATAACATGCGGTGCACCGTTACCGCAGACAAGTCGTGACAGCTCCGATGCAATACGCTCATGTGACACGTGGGAGAGCAAATCCGAGAGTAGGATTGCCGCTTTTGCGGTAACGTCTTCGATTATAAAATCAAGCGTCGCCGAAAAACGAAGCGCACGAAGAATCCGCAGTGCATCCTCTCGAAAACGTGTGTGCGGATCGCCGACACAGCGGATAATTCCATTTTCGAGGTCAGCAATTCCGCCATAAAGATCGACAAGTCCGCGCTCCGGTGAATACGCCATTGCGTTAACGGTGAAATCGCGTCTTGCAAGATCGGCAGAAAGCTTGTCCGTAAACTCAACGCTGTCGGGATGGCGGCTGTCTGTGTACTCGCCGTCGATGCGGTAAGTGGTAACCTCGATCGCAACACCGCCGTGTACGACCGTGACAGTTCCGTGAGTAATGCCCGTCGGTATCGCCTTGAATGAGTCGAGTGACGAGAAAAGCTCAAGCGTTTCTTCAGGACGTGCAGATGTCGTTACATCCCAGTCGTTCGGTTCTTTTTTTAGAAGTGTATCGCGTACACATCCGCCGACAGTATAGGCTTCAAAGCCGCGCTCTTCAAGTGCTGCAATAACCTTTTCGGCAGTCGCACAAATCGCGAATCCCATCAGACAAGCGCCGGCTCTTTGTCGGCTTTTTTGATTTCAGTCTTCTCGGGAGTTTTTTCTTCCTTTGCGGTCATGTTTTCGCGTGCAACAGAGAGCATCAGCTTGATACGGTTCTCTTGGTTTACGCGAGTTGCGCCGGGGTCGTAGTCAATCGGAACGATATTCGATTCGGGATGAAGCTCGCGCAGTCTGCGTATCATGCCCTTACCAACGATATGATTAGGCAGGCAGCCGAACGGCTGTGCACAAACGATATTGCCGTAACCGCCCTCGATAAGCTCGAGCATTTCGGCAGTGAGCAACCAGCCTTCGCCCATTTTTGAGCCATAGCCGACAACGCCGTTTACGAGCGATTTTAGGTGATCATAAGCAGTCGGCGCTTTGAAGATACCCTGCTCGTTAATTATGTCTATCATGAATTTTTCCATGCCGACAAGGTAATCGAAAAGTATCTTGCAGACGGCAAATTTAGCTTTGCTTCCGCCGTAAAGCTTGATGTCCTCCATGCGGTTGTCAACCTTGAAAAGGATAAAGCTCATAAGGCCCGGAACCATGACCTCACAGCCCTCGGAAGCTAAAAATTCCTCAAGGTGATTGTTTGCAAGCGAGGAGAATTTTACGTAAATCTCGCCAACGATACCAACCTTGACGCGCTCACGTGTACGGTCAGTCGGAATCTTCGCAAAATCGTCGGCAATCTTCTGCATATAAGAGCGCATAACACCCTTTGCAAAGCCTTTTCCGTTTGCAAACTCCGCCGTCAGCGTATCCGCCCAGCGGTCAACGAGCTTATCGGTTGCGCCGTTTACGGTTTCGTAAGGACGAACCTGGTTTGCAAGCAGCATTAAAAGGTCACCGTATGCCATTGCCGCAATGAGACGGCGGATGAGACCGAGAGAAAGCTTAAAGCCGCTGTTTTTCTCAAGCCCCGATAGATTCAGTGAGATGACGGGAATGTGACCGAGCCCTGCGTTTTTGAGTGCCTTACGAAGCAGATGGATATAGTTTGAAGCGCGACAGCCGCCGCCTGTTTGTGTCATGATAAGCGCAACCTTGTTAAGGTCATATTTGCCGCTCATCAGCGCATCAATCATCTGTCCGATAACAAGAAGCGCAGGATAACACGTGTCGTTGTGGACATATTTCAGTCCCGTTTCAACAACACTGCGTCCCTCATTTTGTAAAAGCTCGACATTGTAGCCCTCGTTTTTGAAAACGCGCATGAGCAATTTGAAATGTGTTCCGAGCATATTAGGGACAAGGATCGTGTAATCCTTTTTCATCTCTTTTGTAAATTCTATTCGTTCCATATATGTTCATCCTTTCGGGATATTGGAAGTGGTATGCGTTTGCGTATGGGAGTACGCGGCTTTCTTGAGGCATTCGCGAAGCGATATGCTAAAAGCATACTGGCAAAAAACTTTAAACAACGCAAAGCTCATAGAGGCATTGCATAAAGCTCCGAAAACGCTCTCGGTAGTCGGGGCCCCTTCCCCAACAACCGCATAGTGGTCATCGTTTCTCTTATCATATCTTTGGCTTAATCCGAAAAAACGCCTCATCCGTCTCGCTTCGCTCGACACCTTCTCCCACCGGAGAAGGCTTTAGGTTAGTCTAAGCCGCAAAACGAAAGAAAAAGTGTAATCTGCGCTAAAGAAGCAATGAAGCCATTGAGACGCCGACGAAGCTGGCGGCGGAGAAACAGTTACGGCTAACAAAGCGAATCCGGAGCCGTAAGGCGGAGTTGAGTGCGAATCGGGCGAGGGCAAAGGAAAGAGGGGGAGCTCGAGTGCACTCGCCGAAGGCGATGTGCTGTGGAACACCATTGCGCCAGCATTGGTTGTCGTTCCCTTCGGAAGATACGAAGCTCGAAGCGCATCACTTCGAATCAAGCAACACAAAGATTGCGCTCATCCGAGCTACACTAATCCGCCAGGCATCAAGCCTTCCCCTCGCGTTCCTTCGCTTCACAAGCGGCAAAAAGACTGCGAAGTCTTATCTTAACCGCACCGAGATTGGTAATCTCATCAATCTTGATCTGCGTATAGATCTTGCCCGCGCTCTCAAGTATGGAGCGCACCTCGTCAGTTGTGATCGCGTCAACGCCGCAGCCGAACGAAACAAGCTGTACAAGGTTCATGTCCGCCTTGTCGCCGATATATTTCGCCGCCGCATAAAGACGCGAATGATATGTCCACTGATTGAGTACACCAACGGGGAATTTTTCCACATGATGACTGACCGCATCCTCGGTTACAACAACCGCACCGCACTCGCAGATAAGACGGTCAATGCCGTGATTTATTTCGGGGTCAACGTGATACGGTCTGCCCGAAAGCACGATGATCGGCATATTCTTTTCGTGCGCGATCTTTATAAATTCTTCGCCCTTTTCTCGAACCTTTGCGAGGAACGATTCTCTCTCGGCATAAGCCGCCTTGCACGCTGCCGCAACTTCCTTTTTGTCAAGTCCGTCGAAATACTTCGAGAGAATCTCATATATCTTAACCGAAAAATCCTTCGGACGGTGAACACCAATGTAATCCTGTATAAACTTCGTGCCGCGCACCCTCGGCACGTTCGCACCGATAACCTCGGGATAATATGCAACAACGGGACAGTTGTAATGATTGTCGCCGAGCTTTTCGTTGAAGTTGTAGGTCATGCAGGGATAGAATATCGCGTCAACTCCGTCGTCGATCAGCGCTTCAATGTGACCGTGAAGTAACTTCGCCGGGAAGCATACCGTGTCGGACGGAATAGTCTGCTGACCTTTTAAGTAAAGCTTGCGGTCGGAACGCGGACTCAGTACCACCTCAAAGCCGAGACGAGTGAAAAATGCGTGCCAGAACGGGAGCATCTCATACATATTGAGTCCCATAGGAAGACCGATACGCGCACGTGGTGAATCGGGTTTTGTGTTGTATGAATTAAGCAGTTCAAGCTTGTATTCGTAAAGGTCGTAATATTCGAGCACACCGCCGCGTGCCGTGGGACGCTCACAACGGTTGCCGCCGATGAATTTGCGTCCGCCGTCAAAGGTGTTAACGGTGAGTCTGCAGTGGTTTTCGCAAAGGCCGCAGGTCGTAACCTTGACCTCATGCTTGAAATTCGCAAGCTTGTCTGCGCCTAAAAGCGTCGTTGTACCGTCGGAGCAGTCACGTGCATATATTGCCGCACCGTAAGCGCCCATGAGTCCTGCGATATTGGGACGAACGACATTTCTGCCAATTTCTTGCTCAAACGCACGGAGTACCGCGTCATTAAGGAACGTACCGCCCTGAACGACGATATTTTCGCCGAGCGAATCCGCACCCGATGCACGTATAACCTTGTAAAGCGCATTTTTTACAACGGAAATGGAAAGTCCCGCGGAAATATTGTCAACAGTCGCGCCATCCTTTTGTGCCTGCTTTACGGAGGAGTTCATGAAGACCGTACAGCGTGAGCCGAGGTCAACGGGCGCCGCCGCGAAAAGTCCCTCTTTTGCAAAATCGGCAATGTCAACGCCGAGCGCACCTGCGAAGGTCTGCAGGAACGAGCCGCAGCCGGATGAACACGCTTCGTTGAGGAAGATGTTGTCAATCGCGCCGTTTCTGATCTTGAAGCACTTGATGTCCTGACCGCCGATATCAATGATAAAATCGACACCCGGCATGAATTTTTTCGCCGCAAAGAAGTGTGCCATTGTCTCAACGATGCCGAAATCGACTGCAAACGCATTCTTGACGATCTCCTCACCGTAACCGGTGACCGCAGAGCCGACGATCTTTATCTCGGGATACTTTGCGTAAAAATCCATGAGAAACTCGCGTATTATCGGAACGGGATTGCCGTTGTTGGGACGGTAAAGCGAACAGAGTATGTCGCCGTCCTTGCTCATTGCAACGACCTTCACCGTGGTCGAGCCTGCGTCAATGCCTATGTATGCATCCCCCTTGTAAGCCTCGGGAGAGATATATTCAACCTTGTCTGCCGCGTGACGGGATGCAAACTCGTCATATTCCGCCTGTTCACGGAAAAGCGGCGGACAGGAGAGGTAACGTCCCTCTGTTTTGTAACCGGAGATACGCTCAATAGCCTCGGCAAGAGTTGCCTTATCGCTGGCAAGATCAGCACCGTAAGCTGCACCCATCGCAACAAAATAGAGCGAATTATCGGGACAGATGCCCGTGAGTCCGAGCGATTTGTCGAAAGCACTGCGCAGTCCGTCCATGAACGTAAGCGGTCCGCCGAGATAAACGACGTTACCCTCAATGGGACGTCCCTGCGCGAGACCTGCGATGGTTTGGTTTACGACCGCCATAAAGATACTTGCGGCAATGTCCTCTTTTTTCGCACCCTGATTGATAAGCGGCTGAATGTCACTTTTCGCGAAAACTCCGCAGCGTGACGCGATGGTGTAAATTTTCTCACAGCCGTGCGAAAGCTCGTTTAAATCGTCAGGTGTGATAGCAAGAAGCGTCGCCATCTGGTCAATGAACGCACCCGTACCGCCTGCACATGAGCCGTTCATGCGCACTTCCATCGTGCCGTCGAGATAGAGTATCTTCGCATCCTCGCCGCCAAGCTCGATAACGACATCGGTTTCGGGAATGAGACGCTTCACGGCAAGACGTGTTGCATAAACCTCCTGAACAAAACCGATACCGCACGATTCCGCCATACCCATACCGGCAGAGCCTGAGATGGAAATAACCGCATCGGAAGCGCCTTTTACTTCATCGCGAAGTGTTTGAAGAAGCGCGGCAGTTGCCTCGGTTATCTGCGCGAAGTGACGCTTATATGATTTATAGACGATGTTATTTTGGTCATCGAGAACAACGCATTTAAGAGTTGTTGAACCAACATCAAGTCCGATTCTCATCAGATTTCATTCTCCTTGTCTGTATAATTTTATATATGAAACTGTCAGTAAAAATCACAATAATACATTATATTATATCACATAAAATTCATATGTGCAATATACAGAGTGTAAATATTTTTGATTTTGACGTGAAGTTTGGGGTTTCGATGTTTGCCCTCGTCCGACAAAGTTGCCCTCATCAGTCAAAGTTGCGAGGCAATCTTTTACAGCTATCCCCCAAGGGAAGCCTTTGGAGTTGATTTGCGTATGAGACGAAATATATGGGGACTTTTTGAGATATCATCGAATTTTGCTTCGCAGCGCAAAGTTACTTTTAGCCTCTCACTTTGGGAGAGGTGGCGAGCGAAGCGAGACGGAGAGGGTGTCTCGCCCTTTGGGAGACAGGTGCAAAAGATTTGCTTCGCAAAGTTACCCAACGCCTTCCCTTGGGGGAAGGTGGCACGCCAACGGCGTGACGGATGAGGGCAAACTCCGCCTGACGGCTCCTGATTCGCTTCGTCAGCGGTGACCGTTCGTAACTTTTGTAGGGGGCGACGTCCTCGACGCCCCGCTTGCACCTTCATCGCCTCCGCCGCGAAAAAACGCCGCTTTGCGGCTGAAGTTAGTCAGAGTCGCAAAAAGTGCACACTTTTTTACAAATACTGTTCAATCTATTCATAAAATCGTGTTGACAATATCGTCGGCTCGTTGTATAATATCATCATAAAATAAAAAATCAAGAGGTAAAAAATGAAAATAACCAAATTTGTATCCCTGCTTGCAGCATTTCTGCTTGCGGCATCAATGTTCACATCCTGCGGCAAGGATGCCACCGAAATCATGGGCTTTCAGGAAATTTCCGCAGAGGGGCATTCCTATGACCTTTTCGTTCCCGATGAATGGATCGTCAATACTTCAACCGGCGTAACATCAGCATATGCCGCTCCGGATGACCGCTCAAACGTCTCCGTTACATCCTTTGTTGCAAGCAAGGAATTTTCCTCAATAGACGCGCTCTGGGAATCGACCGAGCCTTCGCTCAAGGCTCTTTACCCCGATCTCGAATATATTTGCAACGGAGTTGAAACCACACTCGACGGTGCTCCTGCCAAGGAATATATCTTCACGGGAACAGTCGCCGAGGTAAAATATACAGTCCGACAGATTGTTGCACTTCATAAGGGCGATTTTTATATGTTCACATTTACCGCCATTCCCGATAAATATGTAGAACATACAGAAGATATCGCCGCTATCCTCGATTATTTCACATTCAATTGATAATGGATAAAATATATTTCGACAACTGCGCAACAACTCCGCTCTGCCATGAAGCAAAAGAAGCCATGTGCTCGGCAATGAGCTTTTACGGTAACCCCTCCTCGCTTCACTCAATGGGCGTCGAGGCTGAAAAATTAGTCTGTGATTCAAGACGTGCCATTTTGTCCTCTCTCGGCATAAGAAGCGTCACCAAGCTCACCGAAAAACAGCTTATTTTCACGGCAAGCGGCACTGAAGCCGACAACCTTGCCCTGCTCGGAACAATGTCGGCGAAGGGCTATAACAAGAAGAAAATTATTATCTCCGACAGTGAACATCCTGCGATTATGGAGCCTGCCGCTTTTCTTGAGCGCAACGGCTTCAACGTCGTTAGAATCCCAACCGTCGGCGGTGAGCCCGATTATGACATGATCGCACGGGAGGTCGATTCGAACACCGTTCTCGTAAGCTTTATGCTCGTCAATAACGAAACCGGTGCTGTTTACGATATAAAACGCATATCGGACATCGTAAAGCGTGTTAATCCCGATATACTCGTTCACACCGACTGCGTTCAGGGTTACATGAACATTCCGTTCACCGAACGCTCGCTCGGCGCTGATATGATCTCGCTCAGTGCGCATAAGATCGGCGGTCCCAAGGGTGTCGGCGCACTTTATGTAACTGCCGATATGTTAAAAAAACGCCGTATTGTTCCGATAATACACGGCGGCGGTCAGGAATCGGGCATGCGCTCTGGAACTGAAAATCTGCTCGGTATCGTCGGCTTTGGCGCGGCGGTTAAAAGCGTTTTTCTCATGCGTGAGGTTTACTCAAAAAACAAAGCAAGCCTGCGTGAATATATAATCGAACGTCTCTCTGACGAAACGCGCTTTGCCGGCGTGAAGCTCAATCTCCCGAAAAACAGCGCGCCACACGTTTTAAGCGTCACTCTCCCTAATATCAAAAGTGAAACCATGCTCCACCGTCTCTCGCTTGACGGAATCTTCATTTCAAGCGGTTCTGCCTGCTCATCGAATACAGGACACAAAAGTCACGTCCTGCGTGCGTTCGGTCTTTCCGACCGTGAGGCAGACTGTACTGTCCGTATCAGCCTCGGTTCACAGAATACACTCGACGAGGTTGATAAATTCCTCGCATCCTTTGAAGCGGCATTGAAAACGCTGGTCAGAATCTAAATTTACTTTAAGGAAATATACGTGAAAATAAATTTTCACGTCACGAATTTTTGTCTTTGTCGGCTTCGCCTCCAATTTGCAAGCAAACCGACAAAAATATCGACGATAAGGAAGTCTTTGCAGAGCAAAGACAGGGCAATTAAACATGGAAGTATTTGAATACGTAAAATCGGTCTGCACTGCGGCAAACAGCGCAAAACCGGCACTCGCCGCGGCATCCGCAAAAAAGAAAAACGATGTCCTTGCGCGTATCGCCGAGTTGTTACGTCTTGAAAGCGACGCAATAATCACCGCGAACGGACTTGACCTTGCAAATGCCGATGCAAACGGCGTACCCGGCCCGATGCTCGACCGCCTGAAGCTTGACAAAAAACGCATCGACGGTATCGCAGACAGTCTTTGTGAGCTTATCATGCTCGAGGATCCGATCGGCTCAGGCACACGAACCACTCGCCCTAACGGACTTATAATCGAGCATATCCGTGTACCGCTCGGCGTTGCGGCGATTATTTACGAAGCACGTCCGAACGTCACCGTTGACGCGGCGGCACTCTGCATCAAAACAGGTAACGCTTGTGTACTTCGCGGAGGCAAGGAAGCGATTGAAACCAACCGTGTGCTCGTTTCTCTTATGCGCCGCGCACTCGCTGACAATTCTCTTCCCAAGGATGCAGTCTCGCTCATCGACAACACCACCCGTGAGGGCTCAACGGCACTCATGAAAATGCGCGGACTTATTGACTTGCTTGTGCCTCGCGGAGGTGCAGGACTTATCCGCAGTGTTGTTGATAACGCAACCGTGCCCGTTATCGAAACGGGAGCCGGAAACTGTCACATTTACATCGACAAGACCGCCGATCACGAGCTTGGCATCAAGGTTGCAATAAACGCAAAAATGTCACGTCCGTCAGTCTGCAATGCGATTGAAACGATGCTTATACACGAAAGCGAGGCGGCAGAGTTCCTTCCGAAGTTTGTAAACGCGCTCGACGGAAAGCCGCTCGAAATACGCGGATGCGACAAAACACGTACCATTATCGACTGTGCGGCGGCGACGGACGAGGACTATGCAACCGAATACGACGATTATATTTTAGCCGTCAAAATCGTTTCGGGAATCGACGAAGCCATCGCGCACATAAACAAATACAACACCGGCCACAGCGAAGCGATCATCACACGTGACATGGCAAATGCGGCAAAATTCCGTTCGGAAATCGACGCGGCGGCAGTTTACGTCAACGCATCGACACGTTTCACCGACGGCGGTGAGTTCGGCTTCGGTGCAGAGCTTGGCATATCAACTCAAAAGCTTCATGCACGCGGCCCGATGGGACTCGAAGCCCTCACAACGGGAAAATATCTCATAACCGGTAACGGTCAGGTTAGATAAAAATCAAGGGAACTGTTTTTGCAGCTCCCTTTTTGTTTTGTATGGTAAAGCAAAAAAAGCCTGCGCCGTTAATTTGACGCAGACCTTTGTTATAGTTATAATTATGAATTTGTGTTGTCCCAGTTCGAGAAGCTGCCCGTGTTATCCATCGGGGAAACGTAAGGCGTCTCGGATGTAGTGGTTGTGTTCATTGTGTTCATCATGTTCGGCTGCGGTGCAAATCCGCCTGTTCCCATGCCCATGTTAAGCGGCATAGGAGTTGTTGCGAGTCTTGCCATGCTGCTTCTGTATGTAAAGAGGACTATACCGAACAAGATAGATGCCGCAACCGAGCAGAGTGATGTAATGACACTGAGCACAGTTGTGAAAGTAAATATCGAGAATATGAGACCAATGAAGCCGCAAGCAGCGCCGATAAAGCAGAACACGCCAACATAGGTCGAAGCATTCATATTACCGTTACCGGTACGAGCCGTGCCGGTTGCCGCATTGATCGACTGGTTGATCTTGACATACCAGAAGATTCTGAGCACCGCAACAGCTATTAAAATGATAGCACAGATTGCGATAACGCCTATAGAAACACCGGCAACAGTATGTGCATAATTAGATCCGTAGCCATAATACGATGAATAAGAGGATGCATAAGACGATACCGCGGATACGCCTATCATCATAACCACGAAAAGAATCAGTCCTATACCGTAACCGATACATTCAAAAACCAGGTTGATGATATTGATAACCTTAACCATTGTAAGACCGGTTGTTGAGAAGTCTGCGCGACTCTTGCTCATGCCTGCGCCAAATGTCAGCCACAAGCCAATGGCAACAAGTATGATCGGAACAAGAGAAATCAATGTTGAGAGAATGTTGATGCCGTTCATTACCGAATAAATTTCTCCGTATGCATCGAGAAACTCCATATAATCCCAATAGCTGAGCACGCCATTTTGGTAAAGTGCAGCGACTATGCTCGCAACAATATCGTTACCGCCGGTGAGTGAGCTGATAAAGCGCAGCAAAATTCCAAGGGTTGTTAGAATAGTTGCAATAAGGAACAGCGGAGAAGCCGCAACACGCTTGAGAACTCCGATTGCATGGCTTGAGGGCTGTACAGCGTAGGTCGGCTGATACTGAGGAGTCGGTGACCATGCGCCCGTTGTTTGCTGAGTCTGTCCCCACGAACCGGTTGAGGACATTGAGGACGTGGAAGATGCTGCCAAAAGAGACGCACCGCAGTTCATGCAAAAAGCAGAACCGTCATTTGTCTGTGCGCCGCAATTTGAACAAAAACCCATGATGTCATCCTCCTCTTTCTTATTTCATGAAACCGAGACTGCGAATGATTGCAGGCTCCTTTGCCTTACCACTGCAAATCTGGAAGAAGCAGATGATCTTGATAACCCAGAGAACAATCGAAAAGATTCCCGCAGCGAGCGGAACGATAATCGTCCAACAAAGAATGACGGCAACGAGCGAAACCAGTGTTTCAGCAACAAAGAACTTAAGTGCCTGACGAACGTGGAACGCCGCATAAGGAGATGCCGAGCCGACAAGCAGAGCGATTATGATGCCTATAGCACCGGTGAGATATACAAGCATTGCGACAACCTTGTTATCCGAGATATCCTTGGGGTTAAACTCAGCTGTATGATCATATGGATCGTAAGCAGGAGCTTGGGGAGCATACATAGAAGCACCCTGAGGAGGCATCTGACGCGACTGTTGAGCACCCTGAGGGGCACCGTTTTGTGCCGCGAAGCTAAATCCGCAGGTCGTGCAGAATGCCGCATTGTCGTCACACGCCGCGTTACATTTGGGACAGTATTTCATAAACAAACCTCTTTCTTCACTGAATACAGTGACATATTATTCGGGAGAACGCATACTCCCTTACTGTAATTATATCGTAAATATGAACGCTTGTCAAGAAAAAAGCACAAATTTCGACTAATTAATCTGTATCCGACAAAAAAGCGGCACATATTGACATTTTCAGCCCACAGTGCTACCTCGCCGCGGCGGCACACAGTGCGGCAAACAGCACCTCTGCCGCATAACCGTTCATATGCTCGGGATGCCACTGCACACCGATGTAAAAATCCTTGTCAGGCGCTTCAAGTGCTTCAATAACACCGTCCTCGGCAAGTGCAGACACACGGAATGCAGGCGATGGGATGTTCACTGCCTGATGATGGAAGCTGTTAACGGCAAGCTCGGCTTCTCCGACGAGACTTCGCAAAAGTGTACCGGGCGGGACCGTCACCGTATGCAAGGGCTGTTCACGGGAGAGCTTTTGGCTGTGAGCGTTTACATGGAAGTGTAAGCTGCCTCCAAGCGCCGCGTTCATCACCTGTATACCGCGGCAGATACCGAGAGTTGGAATATTCTGTTCATACGCAAGCGCGGCAAGGGTGAGCTCATATTCGTCACGTTCAGGCGACACGTCGCAAAGGAGCACGGGATCGTAATCGGTTATACCGCAGAGCCTTGGAGCGATGTCACCGCCGCCGGAAAATATCAGTGCGTCAATGATACCGAGCGCCGAGTGAGGTTGCCCGACGGGTGGAAGCATGATTGGTATACCGCCGGCACGAAGCACAGCGGCACAGTACTGTCGGCGCAGGAAAAAATCGCCGTCGTTATTTGATGAGGTTGTAATACCGATGATGGGTGCCATAGCTACGACCATAGCTTTCGCTTTGCGAAAGCTTCCTTTCTATCCTTATTGTGGCGCGGTTTGCGAAGCAAAAGGTAGCTTGAAATTTATTTTCAAGCTTATCACCTTCCTTTTTATGGATATTACAGTATAATCGTTACGGCGTGAAATTGTGTATTTTTATCGGAGAAAAATTCATAAAAGGCTTGAAAAAAAGATTTTAATATGTTATAATAATGTATACGTCAGATGTTGTTTTTGCGCGGATGTACACGTTTACGCCGCGATGCAAAGAAAGGCTTGGTTTACGCTATGAAATGTCCCATCTGTGGATGCAATGAAGACAAGGTACTTGACACGCGCCCGATTGATGACGAGCGCAGTATACGCCGCAGACGTGAGTGCCTTAACTGTCAACACAGATTTACCTCATATGAAACGGTTGAGCGCGGTGCGTTGGTTGTTTGCAAGCGCGACAACACCCGCGAAGCATTCGACCGAAGCAAGATAATGAACGGCATAAAAAAAGCCTGCCAGAAGCGTCCCGTTTCGGACGAGCAGATGGAGGATATTGTTGCCGGAATCGAAACGGATTTCAAAAACGGTCACCGTGTCGAGGTTTCGACCGTTGAGATCGGCGAGAGAATTATGGCGCGTCTGCGTGAGCTTGACGATGTTGCTTACATTCGTTTCTGCTCGGTTTACCGCGAATTCAGCGAGGCGGATGCGTTCATTGATGAGCTTAACAATCTCAAAAAGATGAAAGAATCGCGTTTTGACGCGGAGCAAAAGTGAATATAAAAAATTGGAGTCGGCTCGTTTGTTTGAGTCGACTCGTTTTTTTGTTTTGCAATAAGTTACCCAAATCCTTCTCCGATGGGAGAAGGTGTCGAGCGAAGCGAGACGGATGAGGCGTTCTATCGCTCGACCGATACGCACATATCCTCACGAGTTCTCTGAATCCCCTCTCCGTCACGTCGTTCCTCCGTGACACCTCTCCCGGAGTGAGAGGCTACAGTTAGTCTGTGCGCAAAGGTTATATTGGCTCGCCCTTTGGGAGATAGCTGTAACAGATGCAAACATCTGTGCGTATGCGAGACTGAGAGGGGTGGCTCGCTCTTCAGAAGAAAGGTGCAAAATATCGCACATCCAATCACTCAATAAAAATACTTAATATCCGAATGTGACTTATCCCAAAGATAACCGAGATTTAACATCTCATCGCCGCTCAGCATGAAGTATTTATATGAAACCTTATCCGCCTGATCGGGAACGGGATCATTATGCGTTATATCAATATAATACATCTTGCCGTCAACAAGAACCATATTCCACGCGTGAACATCCGGACTACTCGGTGATGTTCCCGTTATGACAACAGAACGCACGCCTGCCTCTTTACAAAGCAGATTGAATGCTGCCGTATATCCTTGGCAGACTGCCGATTTTTTGACGAGTGCACCGTATGCAAGTCTTGCTTCAAAGGGGATAGTTTCGGCGACGTAGTTATCGTAATCATATGCGCAGTTAAGGACGATATAATCGTGTATCGCCTTTATTTTTGCTCTGTCGTCCATATCGTCCGTAATGATTTCGGCGATGATCGCTTCGGCGGCAGCCTTCGTTTCGCTGTGATACTGCTTCAAAAGGTCGATATCGGTTTTATATTCGAGCGTCAGATCATATGTATTGCTTCCCGAAACGTACGAGCAATGCAGATATGACGAATAGAAATGCTCCAAATGAATGACATTTGCATGGCGGTAATAGCCTGCCCATTTATCATACGGCACAGCTGTTTTAAATGAAAAATCCGTGATAAATTCGCGGTTGAGGACATAGAAAAGATCAATCAGCTCCGATTCGGTGTTAAGCTCTGCTGCGGCGGCGTTTTCGAGAATTACGTCACGCTTATAGAGGTACGGATCGTCACGGTAATCAAGGATACGCGTTATAATCGAGGAAGCTTCACTTCGCAGTGCGGTGCCGTCTTTATCGTAGATTCGCGTTTCGTCGTCGAGAAGGTAACCGCGAAGAAGATATTCTCTGTATGCGGTATCGGCGTATACGTCTGAACCGTCGGAGAACGGTGCATCAATTTTGACCGGATCAATTCCAAGTCCGAGGACGGTCATTCTTGTCATGGCCTCACGTGTGATCGGCGCATCAGGATCGAAGCCCGAGATGAAATCGTCATCGGTCAGTATATCGTGTTTATATGCAAAAGAAATATAGCTTGACGCCCAATGGTCGCCAAAGAGCATGAGATCGAGAGTTTCGGAGACATCATAGTTAATCCCTATCATCAGCATTTTGACAAACTCCGCGTTTGAGACCTCCCGTTCCGGATGAAAAAGTCCGTCGGAATAGCCGTGGAGGATGTCTTTGTCGATCAGAGTATAAACATCATCATGAAACCAATCCTCGGGCTTAACGTCCGCAAAAACTTGTATTTCTTTCGTTTGCTCCGCTACTTCGGGATGAAGGTCCTGCGATGGGATGGTTTCCGTTGTGCCAACCGCGTTGACGCTTGGAGAAAGGGTACATGAAAGTGCCAAAATGAGTGCGGCTGCACTGCTGAAATAGGATATGATTTTACGGTTCATTAATGCTCTCCGAGTAATATAATGGCGGTGCTTTTTACACCTTATAAAATAATTTTAGCACACTGAAGCGTCCCTGTCAATGGGTTAGAGGGCTATAAAAATTATTTTACATTTTGTCGGTTTTTGATGTGGTTTTTTACGAAAAAATGAACACCGTTCGGTGTGGGCGAAGTGTTACGCTTCGAGCTTTGCGTAAGTTTGAGGAAATTTCGAAGTATGCTGCTTCGAACTTCGCATAAATTCGAGGGATGGGACACCAGCTGATGCAGGTTTCTCACCCCTCGAGCTCCCCGTCTTCCTTGCCTGCGCTCGATTTGCGCTCAACTCCGCCTTACGGCTCCGGATTCGCTTTGTTAGCTGTGACCGCTTGTCCGCCGCCAGCTTCGTCGGCGGCTCTGTGGCTTCATTGTTTCTTTCGCGGCGTAAAGTTACTCAAAGCCTTCTCCAGCGGGAGATAGGTGTAAAAGATTGCTTTGCAACTTTGTGTTAGCGGCGGATGAGGTGTTTTATCGTTGCCCTCTGGGAGAGAGCGCCCTCATCCGTCACGCCGCTGGCGTGCCACCTTCCCCCAAGGGAAGGCTTTGGGTAACTTCGTGCAGAGAAAGCCAAAGATATGGCGGCAGAAACGCTTACCGGTGAATGGTCGTTGGGAAAGCGAGCGGAGGCGGAGGAGCCGGAGCGAGCAGGGTCCCGACTACCGAGAGCGTCCTCGAAGCGTTTACGCGAAAACTCTGTGAAGCGATAGCGTCATTAAAGTTTTTTGCCAGTATGCTTTTAGCATATCGCTTCGCGAATGCCTCAAAAAAGCCGCGTACTCCCTTATATGCAAGCACTCCACCACACAAAAAAGCTGTCCCCTTTCGGAGACAGCCTTATATTACTGGGGTTTAACCTCTTCCATGATGAAGGCTTCGAGAATGTCGCCTTCCTTGATGTCGTTGAAGCGATCGAGTCCGATACCGCATTCAAAGCCTTGTGCGACTTCTTTTGCGTCGTCTTTGAAGCGCTTGAGCGAGGAAATCTTATCTTCAAAGATCACAACGCCGTCACGTACAACGCGGATCTGTGCGTTACGCGAGACCTTGCCGTCCTGAACATACGAGCCTGCGATAGTGCCGACGTTCGGTACATGAATAGTCTGACGGACCTCTGCGTGACCGAGTACGACCTCCTTGAACTTCGGAGCGAGCATACCCTTCATCGCCGCTTCGACCTCCTCGATACATTCATAAATGATACGGTAGGTACGAATTTCAACCGATTCCTTTTCCGCCTTATCAATCGCGGTCTTATCGGGACGGACGTTAAAGCCGATAACCAGCGCATTCGACGCCGCCGCGAGCATAACATCGCCCTCTGTGATACCGCCGACTGCGGTGTGAATGATATTAACGCGAACTTCCTCATTTGTCAGCTTCTGGAGCGACTGCTTAACAGCCTCTGCCGAGCCGCCGACGTCCGCTTTTACGATGATATTAAGATCCTTAACGCCCTCGGAAATCTGAGCAAAGAGATCGTTAAGGTTAACCTTTGCATTAGCCTTGAACTGCTCATCCTTTGCCTTTTCACGGCGCTGTTCTGCAAGCTCACGTGCCATGCGCTCGTCCTCAACCGCCGCGAACTCGTCACCTGCCTCGGGAACTTCCGCAAGACCGATGATCTCAACCGGTACAGACGGGCCTGCAGTTTTAACAGTTCTGCCCTTGTCGTCTGTCATTGCACGTACACGACCAACCGCCGTACCTGCGATAACGATATCGCCTGCATTAAGCGTACCGTTCTGAACGAGCACGGTCGCAACAGGACCACGTCCCTTGTCGAGCTTCGCCTCGATGACAAGTCCCTTTGCACGACGGTTCGGGTTAGCCTTGAGCTCCTTCATGTCGGCAACGAGCAACACGTTTTCAAGCAGATCGTCAATACCCATCTTGGTGAGTGCCGAAACGGGTACGCAGATAACATCGCCGCCCCATTCCTCGGGAACAAGCTCGTACTGTGTCAGCTCCTGCTTGATATTATCGGGGTTTGCGGTCGGCTTATCCATCTTGTTTATCGCAACAACAATGTCAATACCTGCCGCCTTTGCGTGATTTATTGCCTCAACGGTCTGCGGCATGATACCGTCGTCCGCGGCAACAACAAGGATTGCGATATCCGTAGACTTCGCACCACGTGCACGCATTGCGGTAAATGCTTCATGACCGGGAGTGTCGAGGAAGGTGATGTCGCGTCCGTTTATATTGACACGGTACGCACCGATCGCCTGTGTGATACCGCCTGCCTCACCCGAGGTAACATTAGTGTGACGGATCGCGTCAAGCAGCGAGGTCTTACCGTGGTCAACGTGTCCCATTACGCAGACAACGGGACTTCTCGGCTCGAGATTTTCCTCATTGTCCTCTGCCTCGTCAAACAGCTTTTCTTCAATCGTTACAACAACTTCCTTTGTAACCTTTGCGCCAAGCTCATCGGCAACAAGATACGCGGTATCATAGTCGATAACCTCGTTAACGCTCGCCATAACGCCGAGCATCATCAGCTTCTTGATGACCTCACCTGCTGTGATCTTGAGACGTGACGCAAGCTCGCCGACGCTTATCTCATCGGGAACGGTTATCTGAAGCGGCTGCTTCTTTGCGCGCTCGATACCCTGCTTGCGCATCTTTTCCATCGCCATACGCTCTTTTTCGCGCTGGGAGTGGAAATCACGTGTATTCTGCTTCTTTAATTTCTGCTTCTGCGCGCGGGTGTCCATGCCTGTATCTGCGGCAAGGTTTTCAAGGCGCTCATCGTATTTGTCAAGGTCAACGGTTGTGGTACGCATGTCAACGATACGGCTCTCGCCCGTGTTCTTGCCTGCGTTCTGGCCGCGTGTATAGGTGTGTACCGGCTCACGCTTTGCCGCAGGAGTGCGTCTCTCACTGCCCGAATCCTTATCCTTGAATCCGCCGCCAAAGCCGCCCTGACCACGGTTATCGCGATTCTGGAAGCCGCCCTGTGAGCGATTGTCACGATTCTGGAAATCACGGTTGTCACGGTTTCTGAAATCGGGACGGTCACCCGACTGCTGGGGACGTCCGCCGTCACGGTTCTGTGTATTCTGCGGACGCTGACCACCGCGAAAATCGCCCTGAGGACGGTCGTTTCTCTGGAAGTCACGACGCTCGCCCGACTGCTGGGGACGTCCACCGTCACGGTTCTGCTGATCGCCAACGGGACGTCTTGTGTCCTCTCTCGGTCTCATAGCATCCGTTCTGGGTGCTGTCGGCTTGGGAGCTTCTGCTTTCGGTGCTTCTGCCTTAGGAGCAGTCGCTTTGGGAGCTTCCGCCTTGGGAGTCTCCGCCTTGGGTGCAGTCGACTTAGGTGTTTCAGCCTTGGGAGCTTCTGCTTTCGGTGCTTCTGCCTTAGGAGCAGTCGCTTTGGGAGCTTCCGCCTTGGGAGTCTCCGCCTTGGGTGCAGTCGACTTAGGTGTTTCAGCCTTGGGGGCTTCAGCTTTCGGTGCTTCCGCCTTCGGCTCTGCCTTGGGAGCTTCCTCCTTGACTGCTTCTTTCTTCGCTTTGGTCGTTTTCGGCTTTTCTGCCTTTGGTTCTTCGGCAGGTGTCGCTTCTTCCTTAGCCGCCGCCTTTTTAGTCTCTGCTTTAGGTTCAGCCGCCGGAACGGTCACCTTTTTGTCAAGGTAATCGCTGATGCTGTCAACCTGTGCACGCTGTGTGAGCGCGTCCATTATAAGTCCCCATTCCTCCGGCTCAAGTGTTGCCGAGTGGGACTTGCCCTCGATTCCGCTTGCATTCAGAACATCAAGAAGCTCCTTGTTCTTAAGCCCTAAATCCTTGGCAAGACTGCTGATTTTTGTCTGATTTTTCTGGATTGCTGCCATATTCTATCAATCATCCTTTCGATGCGGTAATATCAATGTGATGCAGGCTCAAGATGAGCTGCGATTCCGTTTACAAAATTCATATCGGTCACTCCGATAACGGCAATATTTCCGGTTTTCCCGATCCGATCGGAAAGCTCGGAACTTGTCAGGGGGACTGTACACATATCGGTTTTATAATATTTACAAGCGTCAGCGATCCGCTTTTTTGTGTTGGCAGATGCATCGTTCGCAACGATCACAAGCGGTAATCTTCCGCGTCGTATTTCGTCACGGCAGAGGTCACTTCCGCAAACGAGCTTACGTGCCCGTGCGGCAAACCCGAGTAAACCGAGCAGCTTCTGCTCCGAGCCCTCACGCAGAACGTACATAACGCCCTTATTTTGCTCACTCATTTTCGGCAAGCTCCTCCTCAATCGCGGCATAAACCTCATCGGGTATCTCCACCTCAAGTGCACGTTCAACAGCTCTGCGCTTCCTGCACTTTTTAAGACACTCAACGCTCTTGCAAACATATGCGCCGCGTCCCGATTTTTTGCCTGTCAGATCGAGACAAACACTTCCGTCCGGTGCACGAACGACACGTGCAAGCTCACTTTTCGGCTTTGAGGTGTTGCAACCGAGACATTTACGTTCGGGGATTTTTTTCTTTAGCTTTGCCTGAATATTTTCCTGCAAAATACGTCCTCCCGTATTCACGGCATCACATTAATACAATGTCACCGGATGCCGTTAATTTTTTTCTAAACTTTTTCGCATGGTCAGATTTCGACCGATTCGCCGTCATCTGCGGCGTCAATAAATGCCTGCTTTGCAGCTTCTTCATTCTCAAGCGCTTCACGTGTCTTGATGTCGATCTTGAAGCCGGTGAGACGTGCGGCAAGACGTGCATTCTGACCTTCCTTACCGATTGCGAGCGAGAGCTGGTCTGCGTCAACGACAACTCGGCAGGATTTTTCGGAGTCGATCACAACCTCTTTAACGGTTGCAGGCGAAAGTGCCGCGCTGATGTATTCAACGGGATCTTCACTATATTTGATAATGTCGATCTTTTCGCCGCGAAGCTCGTTTGTTATCGACTGGATACGCATACCGCGGTTACCGATACAAGCACCGATCGGATCAACATTTTCGTCACGGCTCATAACAGCCATCTTGGTACGCGAGCCTGCCTCACGTGTGATCGACATGATAACCACCGTACCGTCCTGAATTTCGGGAATTTCAAGCTCGAAAAGACGCTTAACAAGTCCCGGTGCAGTACGCGAAAGAGAAACAAGCGGTCCGCGCATGGTTTCCTTCATAACCTCGGTTACGAACACCTTGATTCGCTCACCAACGCCGAAGTGCTCGCCCGGAATCTGGTCTGCCTTTTTGAGGTAAACCTTGCTTGTTCCGGTGTCAACGAGTACGTCCTCGTTTTCGGGATCAACCTTGTCAACGATAGCGGCGCCGCTCTCCTCCTCCTCGGATTGCCTTCCCCTCCTTCTATAGGACAACCATTACCCAAACACCCAAGAATGGGA
>CAYSFT010000011.1:42293-56222 GCA_964430755.1 uncultured Lachnospiraceae bacterium
TATTCTTTGATCATCATCGAACGCTCCGCCTCACGGATACCCTGAATGATAACCTGCTTTGCGGTCTGTGCGGAGAGTCTGCGGAAATTCTTCGGTTTGAGTTCGGTTTCGCAAACGCCGCCGAGGGAATATCTCTTGTTGACCTTGCGAGCTTCCTCGAGGGTGATCTCCTGCTCCTCGTCAACGACCTCTTCAACGATGTTCTTCTGCTCAAACATACGGATGCTCTTCTTATCCTTGTTGATGTCAACGCGGACGTTTGCAAGACCGTTGCGGTCACGCTTATATGCACTGATGAGAGCGGCTTCAACGCGCTCGAGCATATAATCAACAGAGATGCCCTTTTCCTTTTCCAGGAGTTCGAGCGCTTCAAATAATTCGGAATTCATTTTTTATAACCAAGCCTTTCTGAAATATAGTTAAAAATCGTATACGGTCTTTGCCTTTGAAATCGCTTCAAGTGGGATAATGAGTTCTTCACCGTCAATTTCGAAGGTGATCTTTTTGTCGGCGTAACCCTTCAATATGCCGACAAGTGACTTTGTTCCGGGGCGTGCCTCAAGCGGAGCAAATAACTTTAATTGCAGTTTCTCGCCGACACATGCCTCGTAATGCCACTCATGCTTGACATCCCTTTCAAGTCCCGGTGACGACACCTCAAGATGATACGCACCCTCAATGGGATCAAGCTCATCAAGCAGCGGATCGATAGTACGGTGTACCTTTTCGCAGTCGTTTATGTCGATACCGTTTTGGGAGTCAATAGTGAAGCGCAGAAACCAGTCCGCACCCTCTTTGACATATTCGATATCCCAAACATTGTAACCGAGCTCATTGATGACCGGCTCCAACGCTTCAGTGACAACTGCAACAACATTTTTCGATGGTTTTTTCTGTTTCACTGATTCTTCTCCGTAACAAAAACATAAATTAAGAGTGGGTCTTGTCAACCCACTCTCCTTTTATTTAAACTATCTTACTTTAATAGTATATCACATATTTTCATTAATTGCAATAGTTTTTGGAAAATTTTTTGAGTTTTTTGCAGATAACAAGCGAAACGCGGGGCGTCGAGGACGTCGCCCCCTACAAAAGCCATAAAATGGCGTCCCTGCCGCGAAAGAAGCAATGAAGTCATTGAGCCGCCGACGCAGCGCCCTCATCAGTCGCGCTCTGCGTGACAGCTTCCCCCGGGGGAAGCCTTGGAAGTTGAAAAGCGAGGCAAGTGTGAAATCAAGTCGCCGACATTAGCAGTCCGCTGCGCAAAGTTACCCAAAGCCTTCCCTTGGGGGAGAGGTGGAAAAGATTGCTTCGCAACTTTACGGATGAGGGCACCTTTACTGATGAGGGCGCAACTTCATTGCTTTTTTGGCGTAAAACGCCGCTTACAGCGGCTGAAGTTAGTTTGATTCGCCGCAAACAAAATCTACGCCTGATAAGGCATAAAAAAGCACCAACCGGTTTCCCGATTGGTGTTAAGAAAGAAAAAAGAAAGGAAAAGAAAAGAAAGTAGAAAAATATAAAAAGCACCTACGCTTCCCGTTTCTACACCGAAAAGCGCAAGCGAACGGCTGACATATCCGTCCGCTGTAAAAATTATATCACAACCGCACACGGTTTGTCAAGAGAGAAATGTAAACTTTTGCGATTTTAACATTTTTTCTGTGAATTTCGTACATCATTTCGAAAACAAAAGAGACTGAGCGATAAACTCAATCTCTTTTTTGTTTTTCAATTAAACTCAGCCGAGCTTGGAGTAGTTGATCTTAACACCGGGGCCCATAGTCGAAGCGACTACGCAGCTCTTGATGTACTGACCCTTTGTTGCTGCAGGCTTAGCCTTGATGATTGCGCCAAGAAGAGCGTTGAAGTTTTCAAGAAGCTTTTCCTGACCGAAGGATGCCTTGCCGATGGGGCAGTGGATGATGTTTGTCTTATCAAGACGGTACTCGATCTTACCTGCCTTAGCCTCGGTAACAGCCTTTGCAACGTCCATGGTAACGGTACCGGCCTTGGGGTTAGGCATAAGTCCCTTAGGACCGAGAACCTTACCGAGACGACCGATAACGCCCATCATATCGGGAGTTGCGATGATGATGTCGAACTCGAACCAGTTTTCCTGCTGGATCTTTGCAACATAATCCTCTGCGCCAACATAGTCAGCACCTGCTGCTTCTGCTTCCTTTGCCTTGTCGCCCTTAGCGAAAACAAGGGTACGAACAGTCTTACCTGTACCGTTGGGGAGAACTACTGCGCCGCGAACCTGCTGGTCAGCGTGACGGGAGTCAACACCCAGACGTACGTGAACTTCAACGGTCTCGTCGAACTTTGCCTTTGCAGTCTGGCAAACGAGCGAGAGAGCGTCAGTTGCATCATAAAGCTTTGTCTTTTCGATGAGCTTTGCGCTCTCGATATATTTCTTTCCTGTGCTCATTGTAACTCCTCCTTATTCCTCGACAGTGATACCCATGCTGCGTGCAGTACCTGCGATCATGCTCATCGCAGCCTCAAGCGAGCCGGCATTAAGGTCGGGCATCTTTGTTTCAGCGATCTGCTTAACCTGATCCTTGGTCAGCTTTGCAACCTTGGTCTTGTTAGGTGTAGCGGATGCAGACTCAATACCGCAAGCCTTCTTGATAAGAACGGGAGCGGGGGGAGTTTTGGTGATGAAGGAGAACGAGTTGTCTGCATAAACGGTGATAACAACCGGAATGATGAGACCGATATCCTTCTTTGTTCTTTCGTTGAATTCCTTAGTGAATACAGGAATAGCAACGCCGTATGCACCGAGTGCAGGACCTACAGGGGGAGCAGGAGTAGCCTTTCCCGCCGGCAGCTGCAGCTTGATGTAACCTTTGATTTTCTTTGCCATGATAAATGCACCTCCGTATTGTGGTAGCGAGACGTCTTGCGTCCCAATTAGATTTTCGGGAGAATTTTTAGTGGTTTTCTCCCTCCCACGTTTGAGGAGAATATCCTCAGTCGTTCACAAGAGCAATAGCGTCCGAATCAAGCTCGAACGGTGTATCTCTTCCGAACATATTGACAAGTACCGTAACCTTCTTCTTATCGTCGGAGAACTCCTTGAGTACGCCTTTCATACCCTTGAGTGCGCCGTCCTTGATTTCAACGGTATCATCAATATTAAAGTTGACAACAACCTTGGGAGCTGCTGATTCAATGCCCATTGCGGCAACCTCAGCCTCCGTAAGAGCGGTCGGTTTCGATCCGGGGCCAACAAAGCCTGTAACGCCGCTGATATTTCTGACGACGTGCCATGTTTCGTCAGTCATTACCATTTTTACAAGCACATAGCTCGGGAATATCTTTTCCTCGACCTCTTTTTTGGTTTCGCTGTCGATATAAGTTTCAACCGGGATACGAATGTCTACTATAACATCCTGAAGTCCGCGGTTTTCGACGATTTTTTCAAGGTTCGTCTTAACCTTGTTTTCGTAGCCGGAATAGGTATGAGCGACATACCATCTTTTTTCACCGGTTGCGTCGTACAGATCACTCATTACAGATTCTCCGTAATATTTTAAAGATTTATAAGACCGCCAAGCATTTCAAGACCCTTTGTGAAAGCAAAGTCAAGAATGCCGATAGCGACGCCTGCAATGACGATTGTAACTGCTACGACGACAGTGTTCTTCATGGTGTCTTCCTTGGAAGCCCATGTAACCTTTTTGAGCTCTGCTCTGTAGTCGCGGAAGAACTTTGCAATACGCGAGCCTATACCGGGCTTGTCCTTTGCGGGTTTCTTCTCAACCTTCTTTTCAGCAGCAGCTGTGTTCTTTTCGATGTCCGCCATAGTTGATCCTCCAATCAATATTTACTGCGTTTGCAGTATGATTACTTAGTTTCCTTGTGAAGGGTATGCTTGCGGCAGAACTTACAGTACTTGTTCATTTCAAGTCTGTCGGGGTCATTTTTCTTGTTTTTCTTTGTGTCGTAGTTTCTCTGCTTGCATTCGCTGCACGCCAGTGTGATTTTAACTCTCATTTCGGCACCTCCCGATTAGATTATGCGAGGTTTCCCACGCACGTTAGAATTGTGACAGCATCGCCGACACATGGCGACAGACGGCACTGTCACGTACCTCCCTCCCGAAAACGGTCTTTTCCGGTACAGACTTCGCGGCGAAATCTGCGCAAAAAAAGAACCCTCTCGCAGAGGTAAGGCTATTTTATCATACTTTTTCCACTTTGTCAAGGGGTTTTTTGAATTTTTTTGGTTTTGCGCGAATTTGTCGCTATAATATTGAGGTGAATTGTTGTTTCTCGCCCTTGTCTTGCCCTCATCAGTCTCGTATGCCCTCATCAGCCTCGCTTCGCTCGACAGCTTCCCCCGGGGGAAGCCTTTGGGTAACTTTGCGCCGCGATACTAACTTTTTGCCTTCCCTTGGGGGAAGGTGGTTTTCGCATTTTCGGCGAAAACCGGATGAGGGCAATATCGCCGGATGAGGGCAACAAAAAAATCGGAGCCACCAACCGGCAGCTCCGTGTGTATTATTTTTTAAGCTTCGCCTGTGCTTTAAGTCTCAGCGAGGTGTCGAGGATTGATTTGCGAAGACGAATTGACTTCGGTGTTACTTCCATCAGCTCGTCATCGGCGAGGAACTCGATTGCTTCTTCGAGGCTCATTTGCTTGTGAGGTGTAAGGATAAGTGCCTCGTCTGCGCCGGTTGAACGTATCGCGGTAAGATGCTTCTTCTTGCACGGGTTCAGCGCGATGTCACCGATCTTCGGCGATTCTCCGACGATCATACCCTCGTATACGGGAGTCTGTACGCCGACGAACATCTGTCCTCTGTCCTGCGTCTGATAGAGACCGTAAGAGGTGGTTTCGCCTGCCTCGCTCGCAACAAGTGAGCCGGTGTAACGAAGTGTGATATCTCCGCGGTAGGGCTGGTAACCGTCGAACACCGAGTTGATGATACCCTCTCCGCGTGTATCGGTCATAAATTCGCTTCTGTAACCGAACAGGCAGCGCGCCGGTATCAGATATTCGATTCTCATACGGCTTCCGTGCAGGTTCATTTCAAGCAAGTCGCCCTTACGTGCACCGAGCTTCATGATAACCGTGCCCTCGCTTCCCTCGGGAACGTCAATTGTAACGCGTTCCATCGGTTCGCAAAGCTGACCGTCAATCTCTTTATAAAGTACGCGCGGCATTGAGCAGGTAAGCTCGTAACCCTCGCGGCGCATATTTTCGATAAGGATGGAAAGGTGCATTTCTCCGCGTCCCGCAACCTTGAAGCTGTCGGTCGTGTCACCGTCCGAAACACGAAGCGAAACGTCACGCAGCAGCTCTTTATAAAGTCGCTCACGAAGCTGACGGGAGGTTACAAACTTGCCCTCACGTCCTGCGAACGGGCTGTCATTAACCGAGAATGTCATTTCGAGCGTCGGCTCGCTGACCTTTACAAACTCAAGCGGTTCAACGCAGGCGGTCGAGCATACCGTGTCGCCGATTGTAACGTCACCTGCGCCGGAGAAGCAGACGATATCGCCCATCTTCGCCGTTTCAACAGGGATTCTCTGTAAACCGTCTATCTGATAGAGCGAAACGATTTTTGTGCGCTTGGTGGCTCCCTCATTATGGAAGTTTGAAATAACAACCTCCTGACCAACCTTGACCTGTCCGCGCTCGATACGTCCGATACCGATTCTTCCGACATACTCGTTATAGTCGATTGAAGAAACCAGCATCTGCAGAGGCTCGTCCGCTTCACCTTCGGGCGCAGGAATGTATTCAAGAATCGTGTCAAAGAGACATTTGAGATCCTCTCCGCGTTCTTCCGGCGAAATTGATGCTGTGCCGTCACGTCCGCAGGCGAAGATCATCGGGGAATCAAGCTGTTCGTCTGTTGCATCAAGGTCAATCAGAAGCTCGAGTACCTCGTCGATAACCTCGTTTATACGTGCATCGGGACGGTCCACCTTGTTGACAACAACGATAACCTTATGCTTAAGCTCCAGTGCACGCTGGAGAACGAAACGTGTCTGCGGCATAGGTCCTTCCGCCGCGTCAACGAGCAGAAGTACGCCGTTTACCATTTTGAGTATACGTTCAACCTCGCCGCCGAAATCCGCGTGACCGGGTGTGTCGATGATGTTTATTTTAACGTCCTTATAATGCGCGGCGGTGTTCTTTGCTAAAATCGTAATGCCGCGTTCCTTTTCGATTGCGCCGGAGTCCATAACTCGGTCCTCGGTTGCCTGATTTTCACGGAATATACCGCCCTGCTTGAGCATTTCGTCAACGAGGGTAGTCTTACCGTGGTCAACGTGAGCGATGATCGCTATGTTTCTTAAATCGTTACGGATCAATGAAGTTTCTCCTTTTTTCGTAGATTTTACCATATCACATTTTTTTATTATACCATATTTTCTCGCCGTGTAAAAGAGTTATTTTTTACAATGTTTGCAGTGTTTTGATAAGATTTTTTGATATGTGGCACGGTTTCGGTGTGTTGGAAAATGGATTTTTCTTCCATTAAATGTCAAAAAAATGTTAGGGCTGATTTTTTCGACACATTATTAGACATTACCTTTCATGATATGTAACATACTTTGTGCAAACAGCCAAATATTGCTAATATATCTTGCAATATCTTCCATGCTATGATATAATTAAATTTGTAGTTGTCTGCCCACTTCACGGGCGACTGACTAAATAATTCATTAGAGGAAGGTAAATTCTCATGACAAGATCCAAACGCATTTTAAGCTTGGTTATCGCTATGATCATGTGTATCGGTATGATTCCGATGACAGGTATAGCGGCAACCGAAACCGCAGGATTTGACAATTTTGCAGTGCAGAATACCGTCGAATCCGACACCTTCACAGACTTCACCGAGGATGATTGGTTTTACAATGACGTAAAAGCAGTATATGAGCTCGGTCTGATGGTTGGTAAGGGTGAGGGCACATTCGCACCCGACAGCTCCGTAACTCTTGCGGAAGCTATCACCATCGCGGCTCGTCTCAACTCCACCTACACAACAGGTGCGGATGAGTTCGAAGTAAGCGATCCGTGGTACAAGAGCTATGCTGACTATGCTATCGAAAACGGCATTCTCACATTTGAAGTTGCAGACTACAACGCTCCCGCAAAGAGAGCAGAGTTTGCGCTCATCATGGCAAACGCTCTTCCCGAGGAAGCACTTGAAGCTATAAATACTGTTACAGACGGTGCTATTCCGGATGTTGCTGCTGACGCTGAATATGCAGAGGCAGTATACGCGCTCTACCGTGCCGGCATTATGATCGGTAACGACGAGGCAGGCACATTCGCTCCCGACTCCGAGATCAAGAGAAGCGAGGTTGCGGCGATCACCGCTCGTATGGCAGACGCTGAGCTTCGCAAAGAGGTAACTCTCGGCGAGGAAGAAACCACCGAGGCAGAGGACACCTCTACTGAGCCCGAGGAGACTACTGCAGAGGCTGATGAGACTACCGAGCCCGAAGAGACCACTGCAGAGTCTGAGGACACGACTGACGCTGAAGATACAACTGCTCCCGAGGACACCACTGCCGAATCCGAGGAGACAACCGCTCCTGAAGAAGATGAGGCTGAGGAGGCAGCAAGAAAGCGCAAGATGCGTGAGCTTTTCCTCGCTATCATTGGTTTCCAGATGGGCAAGGAGGATCAGAAAACATACACTGTAGCATTCAACTCCAACGGTGGTACTGCTGTTGCAAGTCAGTACGTTTCCGAAGGTGGTCTTGCCGTTAAGCCGGAAGATCCGATAAATCCAGGCTTTCTCCTTGAAGGCTGGTATGTTGATGAAGAACTTAACTTCAAGTTCAACTTTGCAACTCCCATCGTTTCCGACCTTACTCTTCACGCAAATTGGATTCCCTCTGGTTCTGCATACCAGGTAACATTTATGCTCAACAACGGCAGCAACGGCTCCTATCAAATGCAGCTTGTTCCTGCCGGCGAAACTGCAACGCGCCCTGTTGATCCCGAAATGGATCTTCACCGTTTTGTAAACTGGTACACCGAGCCCGAAGGCTTGAATGAATTCGACTTCTCAACCCCCATTACCACAAACACATTCGTTTATGCAGCATGGGGCGCACCCGACGGAGATGACAGCACTCTCTACAGTGCAAATTCAGGCGGAGGAACCGATTTTGCCATTGCCGGCCTCGAAATGACCGGTTCCAATCTCACCGCAACCATAAACACCAACACTTCCGCGTTCCTTGTTGTAAGCTTCTATGAAGACGACGGCACATTCTTCACCGGCGACTTTGAGAATGATCCGAATGCTCCCGCATTAATCACAACTGTTTCGGCAAGAACGCCTGAATACTGTGAGCTTGTTCCCGTAATCATTCCCGTAACGGAAACTCTCCCCGAGCATTACTACATCGTAGCTGAGCTTTGCGACGAGCATGGTAACGCTCTCTGTTCCCCTCTTGTTAATAACGAGAACACTGCAGTCTATGAGGTTTACGACAGCAAGACTGTTGCAGACTTCGACGAGGAGCTCGTTTTAATGTACACGGGCGAGCTTGACGATAACTTTGCGGTTCTCAACGAAGATGTCAAGCACATAACCAGTACCGACACCGTAAATACCCTTGAAGTTGAATACATCCCCGTTCCCGTTGTTGACGAGGATGACGTTGCCGGCGTTGACGATAAGGTTTACCATTTCACAAACCCCGATGCAGCACTTCTTGCTCTCCAGGTTGGTGACGTTGTTATAATTGACGACACATCCTATCTCTTCAAGATCGCTTCGATCACCGAGGAAAACGGCGAGATCATCATGACCGAATCCTCTGATGTTGAAATCACAGACTTCTATCAGTTCATAAAGATTGACATGGACATTCAGAATCCGGATGCTGAACCCGCTTCACAGAGTGACTTCAGCCTGGATGGAGATGTTGTTGACGCCTCCACCTCGTTTGAAATCGCAAGAACAATCAATTGGACGCCCAAGGATTGGCTCGAAATCGGCGGTGGATTCACAGTCACCGGAACATTACGCATAAAAGTCGTTTACGACATTAAGGTATTTGCAAGAGATTACATTGCTATCGAGTTCACGGCTGACGCTCAGGTCAAGCTCGACGGTCACGTTGAGGTCAGCATCGACAACAGTGACTCTGTTGCAGCCGGAAGCGATAAGATCGAAATAGAGTTTTTCAAGGTAGGTATCCCGACGCCAATCGCAGGTCTTACCATTGAAATCAAGCCTTCTGTTCCGATTGAACTTGAAGCAAAGGCAGGACTCACATTCGAGGCTACCTCCAAGATAACCGCAGGCTTTAAATACAGCAACTACGACGGCAAGCAGAACATTAACAAGAAGGAAAGTTCCTTAAAGCTCTATCTCCAGGGCGAAGCTTCCGCAAAGATTGGTCCCAAGCTCAAGATATCGCTTGCATTCTGTAAGAGTGTACTTGAGGTTGGTCTGAATGCAGGTGCCGGCGTTAAATTCACTGCAAAGACAAACGAAATCACCATTGGAGAGATCACAAATGCAGAAGAAAAGCATGCATGCGGACTCTGCATTGAGGGTACCGCAAAGTGGTATGCCGAGGTTTATGTCGATGTTACCTACTGCGTAATTAAGGATATTCTCGAGGGTGATCTCGGCAAATGGTACATCGTGCAGTTCGAAGGCGACTTCCCGATATCCCCCAACTTCTATTTCTCTGTCATCAACGCAGAAGACAGCTATTTTGAAGGCTCGCCTAAGTTTGGCTGGGGAACCTGCCCCAACACCTCTTACAGAACCGACATTATCGTTAAAGATGAAAACGGTCAGGAGATCCGCGGTATTGACGTTTATGTCGAGCATGACCGCACCGGTCGCAGCAACTCCGGCGATTCGCCCTACCGCACATACCTCTACAAAGGTTCTTACACAGCTACCGCAAGCATCGATGGAAACTATGTTTCGAAGTCAATTACAGTTTCCGATTCCGCTCAGACAGTAGTTCTCACAGCTGAGTCGAACGACGGTACTGCATACGGTTCGGTTGTTGATGCAACCACAGGAAGCCCCATTTCCGGAGCATCCGTTGTTGTTTCGCAGAACGGCGTAAACATCGACTCCGCAGTTACAGCAGCAGACGGTTCCTTCAGCGTTGAGCTTGCTGACGGTACATATCTTATCACCACAACCAAGTCCGGTTATCAGACCTTCCAGGACTACGTAACTGTTTCGAACGCAACAACCACATACCTGCAGGTAACTCGCCTCGTTCCCGAGGAGGATGACTCCGCTCGCGGCGGTTTTGCAGGAAGAATTGTTGACGGCGTAACCGGATATCCCATAAACAACGTTCGCCTTGAGATCCGTTACGGCTGGAACAACCCCGGCACCGGCGATATCATTGACGTAATCTATACAGACAGCGACGGCGACTTCCGCTTCGCTCTGCGTAACTTCCTCGGTCTTCCTGTCGGTTTAAGACCCGGTGAATATACGCTCATCGCTACCAAAGACGGTTACATGACCACTTCCCACAACATCACCGTAGTGGCTAATGAAGAAAGAGGCGGTCAGGGCTTCAGTATGTCCCCTGTGCTCGGCGAAAATCAGTGCCGAATCAGACTTGAATGGGGTGCAAGCCCGAGAGACCTTGACTCTCACCTTGTTGCTCCTCTTGTCGGCGGCGGCACATACCATCTGTACTTCCCCGAAGCAGAAGAAAACGGCGGTAACCCCCACGATGATTACTTCATCCTCGACCTTGATGACACATCCTCTTACGGCCCCGAAACAACAACGATCAAGCAGGCTATCCCCGGAAAGTATTACTTCTACGTTTATAACTGGTCCGGTGAGAGCGATATGAGATATTCAGATGCAAGAGTTATCGTTGACTTCAATGATCGCACATACACATTCAACATCCCGCTTGATCAGGGTTCAGGCAGATATTGGAATGTATTTGTTCTCGACACAGTTGCCGGAACAATCACTCCAACCAACACGATCACAGATGCGCCCAGCGCCTTTTCGCTTGATTCCCTCGGCAGCACTTCCGTTGACGATGAAATTTTAGCTATGATCGACGAGGATATTCGCAACACCCCCAAGAACTAATCAAAGATACCCCGGGGAAACCCGGGGTTTTCTAAACGAAACGGAGTTTATTTGAATGTTTGAAGTCAGAATAAAACGCTCAACCCCCGAAAGCCGTGCGGCAGAAGAAAAGGCTTACAACTCGAATCCACCGTCATTTTTTCAATGTGAATCCCATCCGAATGTCCCCCGTGGGGTTTGGATCTCTCTGATAATATTCAGCGCGGTCTGGTTCGCTGTTGCGGCAGGCTTCATTTGCATACTGTTTTCAAAGTGGTGGGTTATACCTTGCGCCGCACTGCTGTGGATAATCTTAGTGCTGTGTGTGCGACACAATATAGCTAACATCAACTCGGTTGACACGCTCTCAACGGAAAACGAAATCCTCACTATCCGGCTTGCAAACGGTGAGGTTCACACCTATAAAACAGACAGTATTAAAGCGGCATTCCGCCGTGTCAGAAATGCTAACAAAAACCGTCCTGTTCTGAACGGTCATTTCAAGCTGACTGTTACGTCCTCCGGAAAGAAAACCGAATATGACGTACTTGCAAGCGATGAAACACGGTTCAAGGCTTTTGTTTCAAATTTGCAAAAATAACTCAATCCAAACAAACAACAACGGACGTACCATTTTAGCTTCGGTACGCCCGTTTTCGCATTCCCTTTTTAAAACTTCACCCGCTCCACCGAGATAACCTTTTTCGTTTCCGTATCTATCTCAAACACAACCCCATTTACCACGGTTGCACCCTCGGCAAGCTCGAACTTGACCGGCATCTTCGTGCGCATCTTTTCAATTATAATATCCGCGCGTACACCAAGTACACCGTCGGGCGGTCCTGACATTCCAAGATCGGTCACGTAACCGCTTCCGTTTGGCAAAATCGTTTCATCCGCCGTCGGCACGTGTGTGTGCGTTCCGAAAATAACGTTCACCCTGCCGTCAAGGTAACGTCCGAGCGCGATCTTTTCGCTTGTTGCTTCCGCGTGAAAATCCAGCACCGCAAAGTCAAAGCGTCCTGCCTCGCGGTCGAGTATGCGGTCAGCCGTTCCAAACGGACAGTTCAACGCATCGAGATATATCGTTCCGAGCATATTAATGACAAGTATACGGTAACCGTCGATATTAGCGAACGTGTAACCGTTTCCGGCTGTTCCGTAAGGGTAGTTCGCAGGACGGACGACACTGCGGTTCATTTCAAGGTAACGTCTGATCTCGCGACGCTTGAAAATATGATTTCCGCCCGTCAGAACGTCACATCCCGATGAAAGCAGTTTATCCGCGCTTTCAATATCGAGACCGTTACCGAGAGCCGCATTTTCCGCGTTGCAGACGACCATATTGATACCGTTCTCCTTGCGAAAGCTCCACAGCTTTTCGTTTATATACTGCACCGCCGCCGGACCGACAACGTCTCCGATGGCTAAAATCTTGAATGTATTCATGCCTATATCTCCTGTGTAAATGCTATTTCTTCTTTATGTTTTCCCAGTAAGCCTTCGCCGCCTGCTCGGTCTTGTTGTCACCGTACTCATAGTAATGTGAATTTTTAAGGTCATCGGGAAGATACTGCTGCGGTGTCCAGTGGTTTTCAAAATCGTGCGGATATTTGTAACCGACGAAATTCGGACTTCTCAGATGCGTCGGCACGTTCTGTCCGCGTCCAGCCGCTATATCCTCATTCGCCTTTGCAAGCGCCGCATATGCACTGTTCGATTTCGGTGCCGTCGCGAGCATCACAGCCGCGTTCACAAGCGGTATACGTCCCTCCGGAAGTCCAAGTTCACGCGCACTTTCAACTGCCGCACGTGTAACGACCGCCGCCATAGGATAAGCAAGACCGATATCTTCGCTCGCGATAACCTGCAGACGTCTGCAAGCCGAAACAAGGTCACCGCCCTCAAGTAATTTCGCAAGGTAAAACACCGCCGCATCGGGATCGGAGCCGCGTATCGACTTCTGTAAGCAGGAAAGCAAATCGTAATGCACGTCGCCTGCGCGGTCAAAGCTGCCGAGCACCTTAGGCGTGAATCCGCGTATCAGCTCGGTTGTGATGTTACAGTCCCCTGCCGCCGCGAGATAAAACGCATTTTCAAGTAGCCCGATACTGCGGCGTACATCGCCTGCACCTGCACCCGCGAGCGCATCAAAAGCCTCATCGGGACAGGTTACAGTTGCGTTTTCGTCTTTATTGAGGACGGCAAGTGTACGCATAAGTGCGCGTTTTATTTCTCCATGCGAAACCGGACGGAACTCGAACACTGCCGAACGCGAAATTATAGCATTATAGACGTAAAAATACGGATTCTCCGTCGTTGAAGCAATGAGTGTGATACGTCCGTCCTCGATATATTCAAGCAGCGACTGCTGCTGTTTTTTGTTGAAATACTGTATCTCATCAAGATAGAGGAGTATACCGTCACCGCCGAGGAGCGTTCCCGTTTCCTCGATGACCTCTTTAACATCGGCAAGACTCGCGGTTGTAGCGTTAAGTCGGCGCAGAGTCATGCCGGATTTTTCTGCAATGATATTTGCGGCGGTGGTTTTTCCCGTGCCGGGCGGTCCGAAAAATATCATGTTCGTGATATGTCCCGAATCGACCATGCGGCGCAGGACGCCGTTTTCCCCGACAAGATGCTCCTGCCCGACCATTTCGTCAAAGCCGCGCGGACGTACTTTATCGGCAAGCGGTTGTATCATGGTTGTTCTCCTTTCTGTTTTGGGGTGTGTTTGCATATGGGAGATACGCGGCTTTTTTGAAAAAAAGCCTGGCAAAAAACTTTATTATACGCATTCGCTCATAGAGTCCTCGCATAAAGCTCCGAGGTCGCTCTCGGTAGTCGGGAACCCTCCTCAC
>CAYSFT010000012.1:0-52726 GCA_964430755.1 uncultured Lachnospiraceae bacterium
ATTTTGGTAGCTATTTCTCTTTTTATTTGTCACCTATCAATTGTATCACAACAAACCGCACCGTGGTTTTGCCGGAAATTTATTTTCGGAAATTGAAAATTTATAAAACTTCAAGAAATGTATTGACAAACGAATACCGGTATGATATAATAATTAGGTCAAATGCGTTTGAGAATTTTACGGGATGTAGCGCAGTTGGTAGCGCGCCTGCTTTGGGAGCAGGATGTCGCAGGTTCAAATCCTGTCATTCCGACCAAACGAAATTGCGGAGTGACATTCCATTCCGCAGTTTCACCATATTCGGAAGCATAGCTCAGCTGGTTAGAGTACTTGCTTGACATGCAAGGGGTCACTGGTTCGATTCCAGTTGTTTCCACCACGTAAGCCATCGCAAAAGCGGTGGTTTTTTTGTTGTCAGAAAATAGGATAACAACAAAACTCGCTCTTGACAAAATAGAACATTTCTAATATAACAACAATATCAGAGATACCGTTTTTTAGAGCGCTGCCTACGGAGCGCTTCTGGCCGCTAATACGGTCGGCGGTATCTCTGACTTTTTGCGTTCTGCCGAAGACAGTTTGTATCGGCAAGGTTTTGGCAAACTTCTTTTTAATAATTCGAACTTATCATCCCACCATATAAAAAACAAGAGCCTTGGCAATATATCGCCGAAGCTCTTATGTTATTATGTTATTAATCTATTCTCTTGTCCCAATCATTCTGTGCTCTCTTGAGAGCATCGAGCATCTCTATTATCTTTCCCTCTCTGCTGTGAGCATTAAGAATACCGCTCGTCCCGCCGCTTCCGTGAGCACCTTCCATTACAACCTTATAAACGTCATCACCGCTTGAAACACCTGCCGCCTGGAGTATAAGTATATCTCTGCTGACAGATTTTACCGCTTCGTTAGTTGCGTGTATATAATCGTCACTGCTGATGCTTCCTGTACCGATTCCGCTTGTAGGCTCACATATCATCATATTAGGCCCGAGCTGTGCAACTGCCGTGGCAGCTTCGGGTGTGTCGCAGCAAACTATCGTAAAAAGTTCAAGCTCATTTGCTCTTTTAATAGCTCTGTCAAGCTCGTCAATCTTAAGGGAATGTTCAGCATGATTGAGAACCACAGCCTGTGCGCCTGCATCCTTGACGCCTTCGGGGAGAATATGTCCCATGCCTCTTCCTGCAACGATACCGTCCATATGCTGCGCGGTGAGAACTATATTTTTAGTTTTCTCAGCTATCATACGAAGGTCAACGTGTTGTGCGGTAAAGATTATGTCAATGTCATATTCGGCTGAAAGGCGGTCGCAAACAAGAGCAAGCTCAAGCGATTCCTTGCCGTATATATATGCCTTAGGGTTAACTATTAAAAATGGAACTCGTACTTGTCTTTTCATTTTTTGTATCTCCTTATTCGCCGATGATTATTATCTTGCATTTGCGTGTACGCGGACGGGTGCGGTCAAAATCCGCGAAGTATATATATCCCGTAGTTCCTACACCTAACTTCCCGTTATCGACATCAAATACCTGACTTGAACCGAGCAAGGTAGCCTTCAGGTGTGCATCTCCGTTCCAAAGTGCTGTTCGGTCTCCGCCGGGGAGATACGCTTCGGCATCGGGCCAGGATGCAACTGCTTTATAATGTTCTTCTCCCGGATAGAGGAATATTCCCTCTCTCGTTTGATCCGGAATTATAGATGAAAGCACCTTATTTAAGTCTACCTGAAGAAATTCCTCGCCGTCCTCGGTGAAGTCGTGAACGAATTCTTCAAAAAAGACACTGCAGGTGGTATGGGGAGATATGACCGAGCATATTCCGTTTTTGATCCCACTTTTCTCAATAGCCGCTTTTACCTCGGGGGTTATATTTACATAGGTCGGAGTTGTGCCGTGCGACTCGACCGCTATAGTTTCCTTATAAACTGCCATTTCTTTTCTCCTTTATTATATAGTTTTAGTTGCGAACACTTTGTAATAATGCTCAAGGCATTTCTGCATTCCGGTCTTTGCCAAAGCCTTCAGCGCGAGATAGTTATCGGGCTTACCCTCGTCTATCTCATTCTTTGCTGCGACAAGGAAATCGGTGTATATATTTATCTTTGAAATTCCCTCGGTTGCACATCTGTTGAGATTTTCATCTCCCGAAGACGATCCTCCGTGAAGTACGAGAGGCGTATCAATAGAATTTGCGATCTCGTGAAGTCTCTCAAAGCTTATCTTGGGAGTTCCCTTGTAAAGTCCGTGCGCCGTTCCAATGGAAATCGCAAGCGAGTCAGTTTCGGTAAGCTCACAGAATTTTATCGCAGATTCGGTTGTGGTATATCTCGAATCATCAGCCGCCGCACTTTCGCTGACACCTATATTTTTTCCGACTCCAACGTGCCCGATCTCTGCTTCAACAACAACTCCGCGCGGATGAGCATAGTCTATTATTTCTTTGGTACGTCTTATGTTCTCGTCAAAATCCTCCGTTGAAGCATCTATCATTACTGATGTAAATCCGAGATCTATTGCTTTTTTGATGAGCTCGGTGGTTGTTCCGTGGTCGAAATGAAGCACCACGGGTACGCTTGCCGCCTCGGCATATTTTCGTCCCATTACAGCGGCATCTTCGAGGTTGATGTTAGGCCCCATATGTGCCTCTGCCAATGCAAGAATAAGCGGAAGCTGATGCTTTTCTGCAACCTCGACGTACCAGCGAAGTGAATCGACATCAATGAAATTTGCCGAGGGTATAGCGAAATTCTTTTCTCTTGCAACCTTAAATAATTCTTTTGATGTTACTAACATAAATAGCTCCTTATTATTTATAAATTTTTCATTGTTCTTACTGTTTGCTCAATATCATCACTATAGAAAATATAGCTTCCAACTATGAGTTTGTCAGCCCCCATCTCAAGTAGCTTCTTTCCCTTTTCGAGTTCCACTCCTCCGTCAATTCCAATCGGAATGGAATATCCATATTCCTTCATAAGCTTCTTAAGTTCAACCAGCTTTTCATAAACGCTCGCTTCAAAGGTCTGCTTCTCATACCCGGGTTCAACACTCATAAGGATTATATAATCGAGATGATCAAAGAGATATTTGAGAGAATCAATACCGTAAGCAGGGCCTATGCCGATGCCTGCCTTCATTCCCTTTTCCCTTATCTCTTTGAGCAAATGGATTGGATTATGACACGCATCGAGCTGAAAGGTAAAAACGTCGGCGCCTGCTGATGCGAACATATCAACATAATTTTCAGGATTAAGAACTTCCAGATGTACCGAAAGAGGCACGTCTGTTATCTTTTTGAGGTCGCTTACCGTTCTCGGGCCAAAAGTAAGGTTGCTGACGTACACACCGTCCATCACATCTATGTGCAGAGCATCGGCACCGCCCTTGCACGCTGCCTTCACCTGTTCCCCAAGCTTTGTGAAATCGCAGGACAGTATCGAAGGTTCTATGATTGCCATATTATTTTTCTCCTTTCTTACCCTGTGCTACGGAGTGCTTCGTTACCGAGCGCATCCAATCCTTTGTCAAAGCATAAAATTCCTTGTATTTTTCAAAATAGAATTTATATTCCTCGTGGCGCTTTGCGTCGGGCTTTATTACGTAATCTGTTTTCGTCATTTTCTCTGCAGCAGTCTGAATGTCGGGGTATACTCCGCCTGCAACTGCTCCGAGTATTGCAGAACCAAGGCAAGGTCCTTCGGTCACTTTGGAAACGCTTATCGGCAGATTGCTGACGTCTGCGTGCATTTGCATCCAAAATCTGCTCTTGGCAGCACCACCTGAAATTATCATCTCAGATGGCTCAAAGCCCGCCTTTCTAAATGACTCGATTATAGCCTCTGTTCCAAAGCAAATGCTTTCCAATATCGCACGGTACATATGATATACGGTATGCCCGAGCGATAGTCCGTAAAACATACCGCGAACATCAGGATCGACGTGCGGAGTTCTGTTGCCCTGGAAGAAATCAAGCGCGAGGAGTCCCTCAGCTCCGATTGGAAGTGACTCAGCTTCCTCATCAAGAATACTGTAAATACGTCTGCCCTCTTTATCGGCTCTCTCTTTAACATCTCCACACATATTTTTTACAAACCACTCAATAATAGAGCCTGTGGAAGTCTGACCGCCCTCAACCATTTGAAGCCCCTTAACTATACAATCGGGGTACGAGCCCCAGATGCCTTTACTATGCACAGCAGTATTCACTTGCGCAATATGAAGATGAGATGAACCTGTGATAAGAGTCATCTTTCCGGGATCTACAGCGTTGAGACCGATAACGCCCACAAATGCATCTGCACCGCCCTCGCCTACGGGAATACCTGCACAAAGTCCAAGAGCCTTTGCCGCAGCCTCGGTAAGACCGCCAACAAGCTCTCCCATAGCCACAACTCGAGAAGGAAGCTTTGATACAAGATCTTCAAGACCTATCTTATCATAAAAATCAACGGGATAACCGCCCTCTTCGGAGTTATAATACCAACGAGCCGATGCACAATTTATACTTGCGGTATATTCACCGGTAAGTCTGTACATAAGCCAATCGGTGCACTCGTAAAGACGTGTGGCACGTGACCAAAGTTCAGGCTCATTTTCCTTTATCCAAAGAGCCTTGGCAGGAAGACATTCTGCAGATACCATTCCATAACCGTTATATTTCAGAGAATCATGTCCGCTTTCGAACATACGCTTTGCCTGCTCCGAAGCACGGACATCCATCCAAAGAATAGCACGTGTCAAGGGTTTCATGTCGTCTCCCGATACAAGTACCGTACAGCACGTTGTATCCACGCTCATTCCCTTTATGTCGGAAGGATTGATGCCACTCTTTCTGACAGCCTCGCGTGATGCCTTGCATATAGCTGTCCACCACTCGTCAGGATCTTGCTCGGCACGTCCCGAAGATGGCGTATAAAGAGGATAATTTTCCCCACAAAAAACTACAGGCTCACCCTCAAGGTCGAATATTCCAACTCTCGCGCCGCCCGTTCCCATATCAATTCCGAGTACATACGATTTGTTTCCCATAGTGAAGTCACCCTTTCCGTAAATATTGTCTGTGCAGAAATCTACACAAAACTTTCCCCTGTTGTTGCATTTATCTCAATAGTATGATATAATTATATCATGCAAACATTTGTAACACAATAGATGTTCGTTTTCAAGCAAATCGAACATATTATTGAACATAAGACGAGGAGGTCGAAAAATGGCACTCAACGAAAGGCAAAATCAGATTCTTGAGATAGTACAGCAAAAGCAGCGAGTCACTGTCAGATACCTTGCCAAAAAGCTTTACGTCAGCGAGATGACTATACGCAGAGATTTAAAGCAAATGGATCATGAGGGACTTATAAAGCGTTATCACGGAGGAGCTTTGGCGCAAAATGATTACTTACAGTATCCCCTCGTGCTAAGACTCAAGATAAACGAAAAGGAAAAACGTGAGTTAGCTCTGCGAGTAACAAAATATATACGTGACGGACAAACGATATTCTTAAACAATTCTTCGTCCTGCGCTTACATTATACCATGCCTGAAAAATTACAAGGACATCCGCGTAGTTACGAATTCGGTGCAGTTTGCTCAGGCACTCGCACGCCTTGAAATAAATTGCATACTTACAGGCGGTGAATACCGCGAGAGCGAACGTTCTCTTGTCGGCAGATATACCGAAAATTTTCTTCGCTCGATAAACACAGATATTGCCTTTATCTCTTGCGACGGCTTTTCAAATGACGGAATGATAACGGTAAGTGACGATGCAAACGCGGAAATCGCCAAAGTTGCATTTAAAAATTCCTCAAAAAAAATAATTCTTATACACCACTCAAAGCTTGGTGCAAAATATATGCACAATATCTGCACCGAAAAGGAAGCCGGCGAAGTTATTGTTTTCTAAACTTACCTCAAAAATACATTTTTCCACGCTCGCAGCTGTTCACATACAATTTACCGTATAACACAAAAAGTCCGAATGCTCTCTTACTGATTGAGAAACATTCGGATTTTATTATTTAAGCTTAAATTTTGAACCGTATCATAACACGATCTCAAACTGCTCCTCGGGCGCAAGGTCTACAACGGTGCAGTCGTTTGCGTAAGTACACTCGGGAAGAATGATCATCGCTGTAATCTGATCCTTCGTCGCCGGGAGAGGCGCAAGATGCCATATCGCCGCATTCATCTTAACCAGCGTGTGCTTCGGTACAATAAACGCCTTGGCAAGCTCTGTGACGATCTTCCCTGCTGATGCCGGTGCAACATGAAGGATCATATCATCGTCAAGCGGAAGTATCATTTCCCATGTTGTTGTATGATATTCCTGCTGGGTGATTATCATTTTCACCGGCTTCTTAACTGTAATGGGTGAAAAACCGATTCTGTGATTACTGTCAGCGCATACGCGATCGGGGTAAAACTTGTGAAGCTCACCGCAGAGTGCATAACCGTCCGGTGACGCATAGTTATAGAACTGTCCAAACGGTGCGAACTGTTCATGTGTAAGCGCAGCTGCTTTTATTGTTTTCATGGTATAAACCTCCGTTAAATGTTACTGCTTACAGTATAACACAAATCCGGATATTTTTCAAGAGGTTTCTTGCTAATAAAAATAATCAGCGGCTCCGTGAACAGTTACACGAAACCGCTGTTTTGGGGGAAAACTATATTAATATGGGGAAAAAGCAATTAATGTATCGGTGCCTCAACTCTGATTTCCATATGGCTGCACCAGAAGTTTTCAGGCGAATTGATCTCGACAACCATGTATGATTCGTCTTGTGCTTCCACGGGAATCTCAAACATCATCACCTTATCCTCGGTGAAAGTACCGCTCTTGGTCGGCAGACAGTCACCAACGCCGAGGAACTTACAAGGCTCCGAGTTTACAAAAACAGTCGGAGGATTCAGATATGCCTCAGTCGAGCCCGAGATGTAGAATGTAACCTTCGAGCCGGCAACAATGTCACCAACGGGAATTCTGAATGTATATACTGTATCCGGATTGATTCTGCAAGGAACAATCTGATTTTTGTAGTTTGTTTGCCAAGGAGCTCTGGTATCATTGAAGGTCGGAATAGATCTGCGGTTCATTTCGAGCACCTTTTCATAAGAGCCGAGCGTATTCCAAACAAGCCATTTACCGGTATTTCCCTCAAGACCGTAATATTTCTGTAAATGACCGTCACGAGTTATGGAAACCTTATCCTCGTCGGTAACGGGACCTGCTTCTGAGATAGTAGTATTATAATTATAATAGTATATCTTGTCTGCACCCTGCGAATATGCATTTGCTGCAATTCCGGCAAGCATATCAAGAGTCAGACCGGTTGTAGAGGTTGATGTATCGTGTCTTATGTATGCTGTGTCAATGCTTGCCGCAAGTGTAACACCGTGAGGCTCAAGGAGCGAATCCCAAAGTCTTATCGGAATATCGGTGTCAGTCGTTTCAAAGCGTCCGCCGACAGTAACGTGGTCAACAATACCCTCTGCCGCCCAGGCTACAACATCCATACCAAGCTCATAGCAAGTCATCGGGTCAGACGGAACACGAACTGCGATCTTGATCTCATGACCGTACTTTTCCTCGTATATCGCAACAACATCCTCAACATCACGCATGAACTGATTGAGAATATCAAGTCCGTTGTATTCGCCGCCGATATACCAAAGGAATGCTTCACGCTGGAAATCAAGATCAATACCGTAGCAATCGTAACGGCTGAGTGACTCGTTTATAAGCGCAAGATAATGATCGCGCACCTCGGGATGTGTATAGTCGTAGATCTTATCCATGTAAGAAACATAGTCATGATGCTTAACGCGGTAGAATTGCGGATTCTCATGGAAGAAATCGGACATAAGCCACGATACACCGACATTACGCTCATGAGCATCGTTCATACGGTAAGAAATCCACGGATTGATTCCGATCTCGCGGAAAAGCTCACACCAAAGACCGATATAGTCAAGGCTGAGAGTTTCCCATAAATGCTGTGCGCCTCTCGGAGCATCCGATGTTGACCAGTCAACCTCAACACCTGCTTCTTCTTTTTGATAATATTTATCAACATACGATGTCCAGACAAGTGACGGATAAGTTGCAATTTCATTACATACGCAGAGCATCATATCGGTAACCTGCGAACCCTCATACTGCATAGCAAGGTCGATCATATCCTGAACGGTAACATCCTCCGGATTTTTACCGACGCTGTGGAGAGTACCGTCCGCGTCATTGTTCATCATGATACCGTTGATCTTATATTTGCCCTCGTCAGCTTCATCCCAATCAGAGATACCCAGAGTTTTATAAATCTGCTCGCTGACTGCTTCATAGTCAATTTCCTGTATACCGTAGATTTCGGGATTTTCATATCCCTCGGGGATGGAGTCAACCTTTACCATCGAAAATTCGTCCATACAGAAATCCTGAATATATTCCTGACGACCTGCACCGCAGATATTGATCTTCTTCATGGTATCGGGAACCTCGAGGTAATATACAACCTTTACCCAATCACTGCCGCAGTTTATGAGTACCTCGTTATTGATCTGATTGCCAAAATCGTCGATAAACTCAAGGCGCAGACTTGTAACTTCATCCTCATAATAGGTGCGGAAATAGCCCGTGAACTTATAAATTCCCTTTGTGTAGGTAAATAGCGGTATATATTCATAACCGAAATAGTTGATTGAACGGTCGGTTGCGCGAAGATAACCACCGTTTTCGTCGTAGAGCCATTCAAGTCTCATACGCGGAACTGTATTGTGGCTATAAGGTGTCCAGTTGATTATACAGTCAGCCTCGTCGAATGAGCTTAACGGCAGACGGTTACCTTTAACGGACTGTGCCGGTATAGACAGCGTGTCGGCAACCTTTCTCTCTTCAAGCTCACCGCTGACACCGGTCACCAGCTTTGCACTCACGGCAGAGGTGAGAACCTGTGCCGCAAGTACTACTGTGAGAAGTACTGAAATAAGCTTTGTCTTTTTCATGCGTTTTCTCCTTTCTGTTAATGAACGACCTCAACTATGAGGTTATCAATATCGAAATCCTGGATATACTCTGCATAAGGACCGCCGCAGATACCGAACTTCAGCATACCGTCAAAGCCGGAGGTGTATGTCGCCTCAACGTGAGTCCATTCATTCGTGATCTCATATTGGTAACCGTTCTGCTTGGTAACCTCGGCTCTGACCGGAACATCTATAATTCCGGAATCAGCGACACGTACATTTATACGGTGTATACTTGTTTCTCCGGGGTTAGATGTACGAACGTCATAAGCGATTCTGACGGTCTGTCCCTTTTCAAGAGTGATACCGCTTGTCAGAACAATGCTCTGGTAATTACGTGTGCGCTCGGTGTTGCGAAGGAAGCCGTTACCGTCTTCAACAACGCGGACTACCTTACCTGCACCGGAATCCGGAGTCCACTTCGCGGTTGCCATCAACGGATCCTCGAAGTCACCGTCGTTGTATTCACCGAGATGTAAACCGTAATTGAGTCTGACTATCTTGAAGTTGTCAATATCGTAATCCTGGATACATTCCACATACGGACCTCCGCAGATACCGAAGCGGAATTTACCGGTTACGGTTGCAACAAACGTCGTTTCAACGTGCTTCCATTCATTATCAACATCAATATGCCGTGCGTTAGTATCAGATCCACCGACTGTAAATGTTATATCAACGAGATCTTTGCTGTCTCCCTCATAGTAATGTGCACGTGCGATCGTCGTTTCATCCTTATTGGATGTACGTATATCGAATGTTACTTTGTAAGCAACGCCTGCGATTATATCCTCGGGAAGCGTATAGTAAAGACTGATATAGTTTTTGGTACGCTTGGTGCTGCGCATGAAGGTATTACCGTCCTCGGTAACTCTGTCGATAACACCTGCACCGCTTTCGGGGTTCCAGTTGTTAAGGCTCGATTCTTTCTCGAAATCACCCTCGGTATCAAGCTCGAGATCGTAGGGATTCGCAGCCTGGTCGGTGAGCGTGAGATTTCTCATGTCGTAATCCTGCGTGTACCAGGCAACAGGACCGCCCATAACTGTAAATTCAAGAGGAGTCTTTTCGCTGAGTTCAAACGTCACTTCAACCTTTTTCCATTCGTCCGTAACAGTGAAGAGGAGAAGCTGACCGCCAACGTATACACGAAGAACGGTGGTTTCGCCCTCGTTTGCCGCACGGAATTCACCGGAGAAGGTGTAAACGCCCGAACGGAGTGCAACATTGGGTGAATATGTGAAGCCGGTTGCATTATTGGTAATGTCACGTGCCGAAGCAATGACAGCGCCATCGTCATCGTATCTGAACGAAAGAGACTGATCGCCGTAAAGCCAGTTTGACTTGCGGATAACCTGCACTACATTAACGAGATTACCCTCCGTCGGAGCAATAGGCATTTCGTTAAGCGGAAGCTCAACTCTGACTCCGGCGTAATCTCTGATGTGAGGACGTCCCTCATCACGTGCCTTCATGAGCATGAGAAGAACTATAATCGTTCCGGCATTGACTTCGGAGAGCTCCACATAACGTTCAACCTGCTCAACGTAAATATTTGTAAACTCAAGATCCATATCGCAGTCGAGCATAAGCATAAGGTCGCTGACACTTAAACCGTCAACCACTGTATCGAGAACAAATGTAACCTCGCTCCATACGTTCGTGAGGTTTACGCTGTCGGAACCGTTTATTGTTACGAGAGGAGCTCCGGCAAGCGATGCCGAAAGAGCCGCTGTCTCACCGTTATCACCGTTGATACGGAAATTACCGGTTATGTAGTAAACGCCTGCTTCGAGCGTATCGGAAATTACAGGAGAGATAGCTGTGTTTACGCCTTCAGCTCCCTCTGCGCGGAAATAATTCGGAATTGCAACGCGTTCTGTAAAGCTTGCCGAATTGATGTACAGCTTATCGGTGTACCAGTTATCAAGCGAAAGCTCGCTGTCATCTATGATAACCTCGCCGGTGTCGGTTCTGACAAGTGTAAGTCCGCCAACCTCAACCGGATTCTTCAATGAATGGAAACGAATACCTTTGTCGGCAATGTTTCGAACGCTGCCATCAAGAGTAAAGGTTATTGTATAACGCTGCCATTCGTTTGTGAGCTCAAGCTTACCGTTTGCCGCAGTTCCGCCTTCAATCGCGGAAACATTAACAAATCCCAGCGAATCATCGCCCGTAGTGCCGAGCTTTGTGAGAATGAACTCAGACGAGAATTCAGTGCCGAGAGTGACAATCACAGCATCAAGCGCATCGGTTGCCGAACGTATGGAGAAGCTCAACTCATATGTACCGCCGTCACCGTTTGTGATAGCGTCTGTGAGCGCATCGCTGCGATAACCGAAACCGTAGGAGGTCTTACCGTTATTGTTAGTGTCCTGTGCATAGAGATATGATGAAAATTCGATGCTTTCTTCAACGCAAACAACAGGATCGCCGTTTGCAGTTGTCCATTCGTCTATATCATATTTTGACAGCTCCTGAACTGTGAGTTCAGTGAAATCAAACGTATACGGACCGTCAATTGCAATAACAATGTCAGAAAGCTTGGTGGACTTCTTGAGTCTGACTGTAAGCTCAACAGTTGACCAATCGCCTGTGAGCGCAACAGCATCACTTGCCAAGCCGTTTGCCGATGCGGTGAGATTTGCAGCAGAGCCGGCACGGAAATCACCTTTTATCTTGTAAATACCCATCGGAAGCACTTCATCAGAGCCGAATTTAACAGCTGTGTTTGCGCCGGAGATGGACTCTGCATGATAATAATCCGCGATAAAGGGTTTAGCCTCGAGGCTTGCAGTGTTAACATAGTTTTTGTCAGTATACCAATTGTCGATATTAAGATTCTTATCATCAATAATAACTTCGGCTGTGTCGGTTCTGACGAGATAAAGTCCGCCAACCTCAAAAGGAATATTGAGACCGTGGAAACGGATACCCTTGCCTGCGATGTCTCTTACTGCACCGTCAAGAGTAAAGTTGATTGTGTATTTCTGCCATTCAGCCGTCGGAGCAAGGAACTGCGAGCCGTACTGATTAAATACAGTGTCACCGTCAATTGAAGTTACTGTAACAGAGTCATCGCTTCCACCGTTGCCGACTGCGCTGAGAATATACTCAGAGGAATACTCTGAACCGAGAGTAATAGTTACATTATTAAGATCACCCGTGTAACTTGCCTCGGGATTGAAACGCAGCCACATTGAAAGCTCGTATTCGCCGGCTTCTGTCAGAACTGCATTGGTGAGCGCGTCACTGCGATAACCGAAGCCATAGGAAGCCTTGCCGTTATCTGCATTATCGGAAGCATGAATATAATTTGTAAACTCTGCCTTTTCGCTTATCTTAACAGTAGGCTCATCGTTCAGATACTTGTAATCTGCAGAATAGTCCTGAACCTTTGTGAGCGTTAAATTAACGAAATCGAAATTATAAGAGCCGTTGAGAGCAAAGCTGATGTCGGAAAGCGGAATTTCCTTTTTAACGGGGAGCATAAGCTTTGCATCCGACCAGATTGTATTAATGTCAACAGTCGAGCACGCCGCGTCACCAACCGAAACAGTTAAAGTTGCAACAGCGCCGGCACGGAATTTACCGCTTACCTCGTAAACACCGATCGGAAGCTTTTCGTCAGAGCCGGGCTTTATGGCAGTATCTTCGCCGTCAATCGCCTCTGCGCGGTAATATTCGTTTATAACGGGACGGCTTTCAAAGCTTGCCGAATCAATATAGATCTTATCGGTGTACCATTCGCCGTCAACACCGTCGCCGATTATCGAAGCCTCGTTACCCGCGTCGATTCTCTTAAGCGAAAGAGCCGCAACGTCGATCGGATTGTTTATTGAATGGAATCTGATACCTCTTTCGGCGATATTGCGAACACCGCCGTCAATTGTGAATGTGATCGTATACTTCTCCCATTCGGATGAAAGCATGATCTTACCGCTCTGCGCACCGACTCCCTCGATAGCGGAAACAATGACATTGCCTATTGCCGCATCACCGGAAGTGCCGATCTTGGTGAGAATATATTCAGATGAAAATTCACTGCCGATAGTAACAATAATGTCATCAAGCGCTTCTGTTGCAGAACGAGTATAGAAAGAGAGCTCGTATGTACCGCCGTCACCGTTTGTTATGGCATTGGTGAGTGCATCACTGCGATAACCGAAGCCGGAAACATTTCTACCGTTATCGGCATTGCTTTGCGCATTGAGATATGTTGTGAACGGGAGATTTTCATTAACCTTTGTAACGGGATCTCCGTTCAGATACTGATAATCGGATGTGAAGTCTATAATCTTTTCAAACTTGATATCAGTGAAATCAACATTGCAAGCCTTATCAAGTGCAAGCTTGATATCGGAATACGGAGTATCTTCTCTTAATTTGAGAGTAAGCTTACCTGCTGCCCAGCTTGTTGTGATGTCAATCGACTCGCTGAATTCTTCGCCGACAGAAGCCGTAAGCGTTGCAGCCTCATCAGCACGGAACTTTGCACTGATGGAATAAACACCCATCGGAAGGATCTCATCAGAGCCGGAGCTTATAACGGTATTCTCGCCGGAAACCGCCTCAGCAGAGTAATAATTCGCGATATAAGATAAAGTTTCGAATTTCGCCGAATTGATGTAAAGCTTATCTGTATACCATTCGCCGGCAATACCGTCGCCAACAATCTCCGCTTCATTGCCTGCGTCGATTCTCTTTAACGTAAGAGCCGCAACGTCGGTCGGGTTCTTCATCAGGTGGAATCTGATACCTCTCGCAGAGATATTGCGCACACCTCTGTCAAGCGTGAATGTTATTGTATATTTCTGCCATTCGGTCGAAAGTGCAAGCTTGCCGTTTGCCACAGCTCCGCCCTCGATAGAGGAAACCGTAACATTACCAATTCCTGCATCGCCGGTGGTGCCAACCTTTGTGAGAATAAACTCGGAGGAATATTCGCTTCCGAGAGTAAGAACAATATTGTCAAGAGCCTCGGTTGCGCTTCGAGCATAGAAGGAAAGCTCGAATGTACCGCCGTCACCGTTTGTAATCGCGTTTGTAAGCGCATTGCTGCAATAACCAAAGCCGAAAGAGGTCTTGGAATTGTTCTTGCTGTCTGTTGCGTGCAGATATGTGTCAAAATCTACATCTTCGCTGATTTCGATAACGGGATCGCCGTTCTGATTCTTATATTCGTCGGTGAAGCTCATTATCTTGGCAAGCTTCACGTTGGCAAGATCAAGTGCACGTGCTTCATCAAGAGTGAAGCTGATATCGCCGAGAGTCAGACCGTCCTGTCTTATATCAAGCGTGAATGATGCGCTTGTCCAGTCGTTTGTAATGCTGAAGGAGCCGTCCGCTGTTATAGTTCCTGCAGCTGCAGTAAGATTTGCTGTGTTGCCGCCTGACGGAGAATCAACCCATTCTTCCCAGACGATATCGCCGAGACGGAAATCACCGGTGAGCTTATAAACACCGCGCTCAAGTGCAGTATCAGCCTCAGGCGCATATGAAACGACTGTATCGCCATCAACTGCCGCCGCATGGAAGAACGCGCTTTCGGTTTTGGCACTTACCGAAGCGTTGGTGCTGTTATAAACCTTGTGATTAAACCAATTGCCGACAAGGTTATCTTTGATAATATTCTTTGCGCCGTCTGCGGGGACATAACCGTCCTCGGCGGTGAGCTTTGCTTCATAAAGCGAGAGTCCGTCTATATCGAACGGAGCACCGTCACCGTCTGCCACACTGACAGGCTTGAAGACCACGCCGCCGTGCAGTATATCCTCTGCGCGGAAAGGAACCTCTGCAAGAGTTGTAAAAATAGAGGTGTACTCAGTCCATGTGTCTGAAAGTGTAACATTGCCGGTGGTTTCATCAACACCGTTCTTGCTTACGGCAAGCACCTCTATATTTGTGTTTGTTCCCTTTTTGAAGAGAATGTCTGTGCCAACACCGTAACCAAGATACAGAGCCAATGTGTTTTCAATTTTCACATCGGTCTTGTATGCAGGCGTTGAACGGAGCCACACCGTAAATTTGTATGTCTTACCTGCAGGCAGAGTAACCTTGTCAGTGTACGCGCCTCCTGCAACATATTGACTTGTCGGAGCGGAATTGTTTACATGGAAATATTCATTATCTCCGTCCGCTGTCTGTTTTCCGTCACCAACCGCGTCAATTTCGGCTGCGGCGGAGCTGCCGTCATAAGTCCATCCCTCGTCAAGAACATGAACATCCGACGAAGCATCAGCAGTTTCCGTGTCAATCGCTGTATCGGCAAAAGCACCGATCGGCAAATATGAGCACGTAAGTGCCGAAGCAAGCAATAATGACGTAAGTCGCTTCATTTTCATAGAATTTTCCTCCTAAAAAAATAATATATTGAAAACAAATACATTATAGGTATAAATATTATACCATAGCCAATTAAAGAACACAATACACAATTAGACATAAAACTTATGTTTTTAGACAACAATTTATGAGTGACAACAGGATAAATATTAATATTGCATATATATATTGTATCATCTTCTGCCAAGTGAAACAAGACATTTTATTCATAATTCAAGCCAAAAACCTGTTTTACCACTTTTCTATAATAATTGTACCATAATCCTATAATATTTTATAGCAATTCTTGCACCAAATAATAGCACTATTTTACCAATACTATATTTTTAAATGCAAAAACTTACGTTTTTAGGCAACGCTTCATAAGTGACAACAGCATAAGCTTTACATTACATATGTATCATATCACATCCTCTGTGTTTCTCGTGCATTTTCATTGTAAAGTTATACTCTTTTCTCAATTTTATCACACTCCCACTTGCCAGTCAATGCATAAAACGGGCATTTTTTGCACTTTTTGATATTCTTTCAAAAAAAGATCACCGCCGTGCAGAAAAGCTAAGCGGTGATTCGAAGTTTAATTGCTGTTAATTGAATTTCACATCATAAGTGAGCTTACCCTTTGCAGGATAGTCACCGGCAAGAACATCGAGCGTGTAAAGATTATTAATCGGCGAGCAGGTTCCGTTAATGATGCGCGGAATATGCGGAAGATCCTCGAATACATACGGATTACCGAAATGAACGATTGTTGAGATGCGGTTTGTCACCTGAAGTGCCTCGATAAGCGAGATTATACGCGGAGTGAACATTTCTCTGCCAAGGTAAGCGGCACTTCTGAAGAAGGTAATGAATACGATATCCTCACAGTCATACGATTCACCGAGCACGCGCATATTTTCCGAAGCGCTCGGGAACTGGCTTATCATTGTAAACTCCGAATTCGGATAAAGCTCCTTTAACTTATCGGATATTGCAAGCGGACTGTACCAATCGCGGCTGAATGTATCAACATCAATACGGTTGTTGATGTCAACAGTTGTTTCGGTGAGTATTACAAAATAATGTTTCTTGTCACGCGGAAGTGCAACGGTGAGTCCCTCATCAACCTTTGCAAAAACAGAATCGCGGTTGATTGCATCAAAATCTGCGAGATCCTTTTCCGTAATTTCTGTGAATTTCGGTGTAGCAAGAGTTTTGTGCTGTGCCTCAAGGATGTGTCTCACAGCATCGTTAAGACGTGCATCCGAGATGATTCCCTCGTCGTAACACTGGCACATGGATTCATATGCCTCACGGTGATCCTTGTTCCATGCAAGCGAAATATCGTTACCGTTTCCGACCGACAGACCAACCGAGCGAACCTTACCAAATTTCGAAACGATACCATCCATGGCAAGCGCATCGGTGATCGAGAAGCCGTCAAAGCCCTCGTCACGGATGAGATTGATAACCTTCTGTGAAAGGCTTGCAGGATAATCGGGATCGATCTTGGCAAAACGCTCGTGACGCGTCATGATACCGTCGAGAAGTCCCTCACGCAGAAGTGCAAGATAGGGATAAAGGTTAACATCGAGCAGTTCTTCTTTTGTTTTCATGGAGAACGCCTCTGCCATGTGCGAGTCGATGGAGCCGTCCGAGCCTTCGCCGGGATAGTGCTTTGCAAGGACCAGAATGCCGCCGTCGTGCATACCTCTCGCCTCGGCAACAGCCAGCTCTGCAACACGCTTTTTGTCGCTTCCGATTCCGCGGATGTTCGTTCCGCAGGCACATCTTGTTTCTGCCATATCGAGAACTGGATTGCAGACTACGTTATATCCGATCTGACGTGCGCCGATTGCCGTAACTTTACCGAATGTGTAAGCGGCTTCCTCACTGTCAACCATACCGATAGGATTGTGTCTACCGATGATATTTTTGCCAAATCCGCTCTCGGCATCGCACATAATAAGTATCGGATAATCGGCAACCGCCTTGATTCTGTCAATCTTCGCCTTTGCAACCTCAAGATGATCTGCATCAAAGTTTATCCAAACAGCACCGATCGAATGATTTTTGGCAAGTTCAATCACATATTCCAGCTGAGCTTCCTGCTCCTCCGGTGTGAGGAATCCAAAAAGTGTGGCAATCGTAACCATACCAAGCTTTTGTTTTGTTGAAAGTTCTTCAAGTTTAAGTTCACGCATGAAACTGTACCTCCGAGATCTGTCAAGTGACAAATTTATTTACATTATAATTTTACCATTCCAATGTCGCTTTGTCAATATACAATCGTACCGTTTTTTTCACTTTCTTCTCGTTTTTAATGGCAAAAAATTTCACAGTCTGCAGTTTTTACAGTGTCGAGGTTTAAATTTCAAGCCTACGTTTTATTTTTGCTTGATTTATTAACAAGTTTGTTGTAAAATAAAACCGTACTGCTTAAAACAAGGAGGTGCTGACAGAGTGCCCAAAGCCCCAAAAGCTCAAAATCCGTACGCAAATGCGAGCGCACACGAGAAAGAATTATTTTCAAAATCCTGTCATGAGGCAATGATAAACGGACACGAAAAACGCGGAATCGGCACACTCGGCGAGAGGACGCTTCACAGTGTACTCAAGCACTTTTTTGAGCCTGACACCTCTTTTCATGAAATAAAGCTTGGGCGTTACGTTGCCGATATCTGCAAGGACGGCGAGATCACCGAAATTCAGACGCGTCAGTTCTACGCTTTAAAAAACAAGCTGAACGCATACAAGGATAGCTATAAAGTAAACGTGGTGTACCCAATCGCCGCCGAAAAATATATTTTGTGGATAGATCCCGAAAGTGGAGAGATCGGTGAGCGACACAAATCGCCAAAGCAAGGTAAACCGTGGGATATACTTTACGAATTGTATTCACTCCGTCCGATAATGCCGCTCACAAATGTGCGCTTTACGCTGGTGTTCTGCAATATTGAAGAATACCGTCTCTTAACGGGACGAAGCCATGACAAAAAACATTTCGGTTCTTCCCGTTTTGAGCGTATACCGACTGAACTCGTCGGCAAGATGATACTCGAAAAGTCCGACGATTTTTCCGTACTGATTCCCGAAACGCTCGGAGAACACTTCACTGCGGCTGAATTTGCGAAAGCCGCAAAAATGACACGCCGCAAGGCAGGTTACGCGCTCCTGACGCTTATATCGCTCGATGTGATAGAACACACAGAAACGGTGAATCGAACCTATATTTACAGAAGAAAATCACTCTGAAGCAAACATTTTTCGGTATAGACTTGAAAATAAAGTCAAAATGTGGTATAATATAATTTATGGCAGACTGAAACTACTGTCGTTTATATGAAAACAACTTAAAAAATGCACGGACGCCACGGACTTGTTATGAGTCTTTTAAAGATTATGCACCGCTGCTTTAATAAATATTTTGGAGAAAAAATGGACAAGTATAAAAAACTCCTGTCAAACACAGCCATACTCGGCATCGGTACATTCGGCTCAAAGCTGCTTGTATTTCTGCTCCTGCCGCTTTATACGGCGTGCCTTTCAACAGCCGAGTACAGTACCGCCGATATTATAACGCAGAGTGCAAACCTGCTCATGCCGATCCTGTCGCTCGGAATATGTGATGCGGTTTTCCGTTTCACGCTCGACCGTGATGCTGATCGAAAACGCGTACTTACGACGGGGCTTTACGTTACATTCGCAGGATTTCTTATTTTCACCCTGCTTTTCCCTCTGCTTAATCAAATTGAATATTTTGAAGGCTATATGTGGCTTATAATCCTGTACGCCTTTGTCGCCAATGTGCATTCCATCCTTGCTCAATACGTCAGAGCGTGCGGCATGACAGCCTTTTTCGCGGTGCAAGGTATATCCTCAACCGCCATAACGATTGCGCTTAACATTCTCTTCCTTGTTGTTCTTAAAATCGGACTGCTCGGATATGTATTAAGTGTAGTCATCGCAGACGCGCTTGTGTCGCTTATTATAATCATTGTGATTCGCCGTGACTTTTCCCTTTCGCCGTCACGCATCCATAAACAAACGGCGCGCCTCATGTTAAAGTTCAGTATTCCGCTTATCCCGACGACCATCTTCTGGTGGATCACAAACGTCTCCGATCGCTATATGATAAAGGGCTTTATCGGTGACGACATAAACGGTCTTTACGCGGCAGCTTTCAAGATACCGACAATGCTTATTCTTCTTTCGGGCATCTTCATCGAAGCATGGCAGTTTTCCGCCGTAACAGAGCGAGACACAGAATCACGTCGGGATCACGAAAGCTTCTTCGGAACGGTCTTTGACAGCTTCCAGGGTATGCTCTATATCTCCGCCGCGGGACTTATAGCTTTCTCGAAAATTTTTGCAGAGATACTGTTCGCAGACAGCTACTATACAGCATGGCAGTATATGCCGCTTCTTATCAGTGCAACTGTTTTTTCAAGCCTCGTTACGTTTATGGGAAGCGTCTATCTCGTTGATAAAAAGAGTGTACATTCGTTTGTAACGTCAATGATCGGCGCACTCGTAAATATCGTCTTTAACCTGATTCTTATACCAACGCCGCTCGGCGCAAACGGTGCCGCTCTTGCTACATTTCTTTCATATTTCATCGTTTTCATCATCCGTGCCGTCAACACACGTAAGTTCATACGCTTCCCTCTCCATACGCCGAAGCTGATCGCAAATACTGCCATAATCGGCGTGCAGACGGTATTCATGATATTTGAGTTTCCCTACTGGATACCCGTACAGATAATCGGTATCGCCGCGATTTTTATCATCAACGCAAAGCCAATCCTCGGCGGTGTTATGAAAATACTTCATAGAAGATAAAATGTAAACAATGTCACAGTGCGCGAATCTCACTTGACAAATCATGCGCACTGTGGTATTATATTGTAGTGTTAAAATGTTCCCGTAGCTCAGCAGGATAGAGCATCCGCCTCCTAAGCGGAAGGTCGCGCGTTCGAATCGCGCCGGGGACGCCAGAACGGTAAGTTTCGTCGTGGGCTTACCGTTTCTTGAATATTTGCTTCAAAATGATTCCTTATTATATATTTTGGGAGGATTATTATGGACATATCATTTTCGCTGATAACAATGAGCATAATGCTTGGTGCAGGACTTGCAATGGATGCCTTTTCGGTTTCCCTCGCAAACGGACTCAGTGAACCTAAAATGCGGCTCTCCAAGCTTTTCGGAATCTCTGCGGTGTTTGCAGTTTTTCAGGCGTTAATGCCTATGATCGGTTGGGTATGCGTTCATACAGTGGTGCAGTATTTTGAATCCTTTGAAAAATTCATACCGTGGATAGCACTCGCACTGCTCGGCTATATCGGAGGCAAAATGCTCATCGAGGGTATACGCTGTAAATGCGAGGACTGCGGCTGCACAAAGCTCACTCTCGGAACACTGCTCGTTCAAGGCGTTGCAACCTCAATTGATGCGCTCTCGGTTGGCTTCACCATCGCAGATTACACTCTTGCCGAAGCTGTCGTGTCCGTTTTGATAATTGCCGCAGTGACATTTGTCATATGCAGTCTGGGTATTTTTCTCGGACGAAAATTCGGAACAGCACTTGCAGGTAAAGCAGGCATTCTCGGCGGAACGATACTCATATTAATCGGTCTTGAAATCTTCATAAAAGGCGTTTTCTTTTAACATTTTATAAACAATTGCACCGTAGGTTATGACTGAAAATCATCCACGGTGCATATTATTTTGCATAAAATTTCCTATACTAAACTTATCTTTGACTAATTTACCAAAATTCGTATATGGGGGTTGATTTGTGATATAAAATATGGTATACTATATATATCTTATAATGAGCGTGCTGTGGGTTTCAAACGGTGCGCATTAAGAAAGGATAACAATATGCAGGATTATATTTTGAGCTGTTGTTCAACAGTTGATCTTACACATGAGCATCTCGTTGCTCGCAATATTTCTTACGCTTGCTTTCACTTTTTCATGGACGGTGTTGATTATATAGACGACCTCGGTCGTTCCATGCCGTTCAGCGAATTTTACGCAGCTATGGCAAACGGTGCTGACACAAAGACATCGCAAATCAGCGTTGGTGAATATACAAATTATTTTGAAAAGCTTCTCGAGCAGGGCAAGGATATTCTTCATGTTTCCCTTTCCTCCGGTCTTTCCGGAACAATCCAGTCTGCAAAAAATGCGGCAAAGGCTTGTATGGAAAAATATCCCGAGCGCAAGATCAGAATCGTTGACTCGCTTGCGGCATCTTCGGGCTACGGTCTTTTCATGGATAAGCTCGCTGACCTGCGCGATGAGGGAATGAGCATGGATGAGCTCGGCGACTGGGCTGAAGCTAACCGTCTGAAGCTTCATCATTGGTTCTTCTCTTCTGATCTTACCTTCTATGTAAAGGGCGGTCGTGTTTCAAAAACCGCAGGTGCAATCGGAGGTATTCTCGGAATCTGTCCGCTTCTCAATATGGATGTTAACGGAAAGCTTATTCCGCGTGAGAAAATTCGTCCCAAGAAGCGCGTTATCAACCGTATTACCGAAATGATGAAGCAGTTTGCAGACGACAGACTTGATTACAGCGGAAAATGCTATATCAGCCATTCTGCCTGCATCGAGGATGCACAAGCCGTTGCAAACCTCGTTAAAGCTGCATTCCCGAAGCTTAACGGAGATATCGTTATCAACAGCATCGGAACAACAATCGGAAGCCACACCGGCCCCGGCACAGTTGCTCTCTTCTTCTTTGGAGACGAGCGCAAAGACTGATTATCGATCTAATATAAAGAGGAAAAGTCCGGAAAATATTTTCCCGACAGGTTTGTATTTATGATTAATGAAATCAAGGACGAGCTGAATAACGCCGCACCGGATGTAACAACTGCCGACAAATATCTTGACGGTAAGCTGTTCGCTAACATGGTCAGAGGCGGCGCAGCACAGCTTCGTGCAAATGCCGAGGAGGTTAACAACCTCAACGTGTTCCCCGTTCCCGACGGTGACACCGGCGATAATATGAGCATGACCATCGAAGGCGGAGCTGCAGCAATCGCAGGCGTTGATAATGGCGACATCGCATTTGTTTCAACAAAGTTCGCTCAGGGTATGCTGCTTGGCGCAAGAGGTAACTCGGGTGTTATACTGTCGCAGTTCTTCGACGGCATCTCAAAAGGGTTTGAGGGACGAACCGAGGTTGACTGCGTAACTTTTGCCGCCGCACTTAAAAATGGCGTTAAACAGGCATACGCTTCGGTTATGAAGCCAACAGAGGGCACTATTCTCACAGTTGCACGTGAATCGGTCGATTACGCCGCGGCACACACAAACGAGAACAGCACCTTCCCCGAAATCTTCTCTGATCTTTTAAAAGAAATGTACTCTTCCCTTCAGCGCACCCCCGAGCTTCTTGAACAGCTCAAAGAAGCAGGTGTTGTCGACAGTGGCGGCGCAGGTTTATATTATATCATCCAAGGTTGCTGTAAGGTTCTGCTCGGCGAGGAGATTAAAATTGATCTTGACCTCCCGGCCCCCAAAACAGCCACAATAGATTTTTCCGCATTCGGTCCCGACAGCGAAATGACTTACGGTTACTGCACCGAGCTTCTGCTTCAGCTGCAAAATTCAAAATGCGACACAGAAGCGTTCGATGAGAATATCGTCAAGGATTTTCTTGGTGGAATCGGTGACTCAATTGTTGCCTTCAAAACGGGCACTATAATCAAAATCCACGTTCACACAAAAACCCCCGAGCGTGTTCTCGAATTCTGCCGTCAGTATGGTGAATTTCTGACAGTGAAAATCGAAAACATGAGCGTTCAGCACTCAAGCCTTTCCGATGAGCATTCCACAAAGAAGCCGCGCAAAGCCAAAGAATTCGGAACAGTCGCAGTTGCATCGGGAGACGGAATCGAAGCGCTCTTCCGTGAGCTTGGCGTTGACTATGTTGTTCACGGCGGTCAAACGCAGAATCCGTCCGCGAAAGACTTCCTTGAGGCATTTGAGGATGTCGGCGCATCACATATCTATGTTTTCCCGAACAACGGAAACATCGTTATGGCAGCAAAGCAGGCGGCTCAGCTTTACAACAGCGGCGAAATACACGTAATCGAAAGCAAAGACCTCGGCATGGGTTATGCGGCAATATCCGCGATGAATTTCCAGTCCGGTGATCCCGAGCAGATTGCCGAAACCTTCCGCGAGGCAATGGCAATGGTTTCAACCGGATATATCTCTCCCGCAATACGCGATGCAGAGCTTAATGGCGTACGCATCAAGTCGGGCGATTTCATCGGATTTGTCGGCAAAGAAATGAAGGTTTCCTGCAAGCGCATGATTGATGCGGCGTGTAAGCTCCTCGATAAAATGTTAAGCGAGGATACTTATCTCGTAACCGCTTTCATCGGAAAAGATGCAAGCGAAGACGACACAGCGGCAATCGAAGAATGGCTTGCCGAAAAATATCCGGATGTTGAGTTTTACACTTCAGACGGCGGTCAGGACGTATATCCGTTTATCTTCGTTGTTGAATAATAATAACAATCGGTGCTTTGAATTTTTTCAGAGTACCGAACTTTTTTATATTTTCGGCGTCTAATAAGCAGAAAAGCATTTTTTAGTAAGAAAGGAAACTAAACTATGAAACGTATCGCTTCTCTCTTTATTCTCGCCGCACTGATATTGACCTCGTGCGCTTCAACAAGCAGTGCATCAAATCTTTCCGAGGGTATCACACCGCAGAACAATACCGAAAGTGTTACACTTGGTGATTACACCGACAAGCTTACCGATTTCGGAGTAAATATCTTCACCGAGAGCTTCACCGAAGAAAAGAACACTCTCATTTCCCCTTTGTCCATACTTTATGCTCTCGCAATGACTGCAAATGGTGCCGATGGCAACACGCTCGCACAGATGGAGAAACTGTTCGGCATCGACACCGAGACGCTCAACGCCTGCATTAAAGCCTATTCAGCGGCACTTCCAAACAGCGAAAAATACAAGCTGAATCTTGCAAATTCAATCTGGTTTACAGCCGATGACAGATTTACGGTTAACGAAGCATTCCTCCAAACCAACGCAGATTATTACGGCGCCGATATTTTCAAAGCACCGTTTAATTCGACAACCAAAAACGATATCAACAACTGGGTTAAAGAAAAAACCGACGGCATGATTCCGAAAATCCTCGATGAAATACCGACGAATGCAGTCATGTACCTCGTCAATGCCCTTGCGTTTGAAGCTGAATGGCAGGATGTATACAAAGAAAATCAGGTGCGCGACAGCATCTTCACAACCGAATCCGGAGACGAGCGTACAGTTGAAATGATGTATTCCGACGAGGGCATTTACCTCGAGGATGAGAACGCCACCGGCTTTATAAAGTATTACAGCGGCAGGAAATACGCCTTTGCCGCACTTCTCCCGAATGAGGGCACAACCGTCTCCGATTATATCGCCACACTTACGGGCGAAACACTCCGCGACACTCTCACAAATCCCACTAATGTCACCGTTAACGCAGGACTTCCGAAATTTGAATTTGACTTTGATATAGAGCTTTCCGCGGTGCTGTCAAATATGGGCATGAGCGATGCTTTTGATGAGGATCTCGCCAACTTAAAGGGACTCGGAACCTCAACCGATGGTAATATATTCATTAACCGTGTATTGCACAAAACGTATATTTCCGTCGGCGAGCAAGGAACAAAGGCAGGTGCGGCAACCGTTGTGGAAGCGTTTGATTGTATGTCGGCGGAGCCGCTCAATAACAAAACCGTTATCCTTGATCGTCCATTCCTCTTTATGCTCATTGACACCGAAACCATGCTGCCGTTCTTCATCGGCTCTGTCATGGATATTAAATGATCCACCCAAACGAGGTAACATCCATGAAAAAATTACTTTTCACAGCATTACTTGCCACATCCCTCTTGTTCACCGCCTGCGCAAACGGAACCGAGCTTCCCGATGACACCACACAAAACGGTGATATGTACGTTGATGAAAACAAATATATCGAGGGATTATATTTAAGCTATAACGGCAATCCAATGATAATCATAAACGGCACGTCACCCTGCTATATGCACGTGAAGGATGCCGAAATCACCTTTGATGACCTCACGGACGGTGATCGCATCAAAATAAAGAATACAATGATACGCGAAACATATCCGGGGCAGGTTGACGTATATACGCTCGAAAAAACAGCGGACGGTGAATACAGTGACATTGACAAGTCGGTTATAGAATCGCTTGAAAGCCTATCGAATCTTACAGTTGATGAGTCCGCGCTTGCGCTGCCGCGTGAAGTAACCGTTATCTCAAACGAAGGCAAGCTTGACATAAAGAGCGTACACGTCCCGATTGAATCAAAGGATGTACGCTGTTATTCGGCGGCGTTTGATGAGCGGTATCAGATGTATTTTCTGCATGGTAATGAGGTGACGCTCCATATAATAGATATGCAGGAGGGTGTCATCGCGCACACGGAAACACTCGATACCGATAATTTACCAAGCCAAGCGAATTACAGCGCGGACAGCGTCACTGTTTTTGATATTGAAATAGAGAACAACATAACTTTTGCGGATTCTGCCTATGAAATCAGCAAGTCCGGCGACAGCTTCACAGTAACTCCGACAAAAACAGAAGCATATCCCATCTGCGACTCGTATCTCACCTCACCCGACGGCAAATATACAGTTTTCGATATAACCGAAGACGGCATCGGACACGGCGGAATTGATGTAATAGGACACGATGGAGACACTCCGCACGTTTTCAGAAATGTCGCTTTTGATGCCCATGTCGGCGGAAATGTAAGCGATATTCAGCATGTTGCTCATTATGAGGCAGTTGGTTTTTTAAACGATACTGCTTTCGCCTATAACGTTTACGGTTGGGAGCATCACATCGGCTTCGGCATATACGATTTTACCACTGATGAAACGGTATATTTCAAAAGCGATGACTTCGTTGCACACGACGTATATGACGGAAAGGTAATGGTTGAAGAGCGTGCACCGTACTATGATGTAACCCAAACCAATGCCCTGTGGTCAGTCGATGGAGATGGTAACTCCACCCTGCTCGCCTCGCAGGAAGAAGCGGAAAACGTCTGCACACTCGAAAAGTACAACTATTGCTATTTTGCTGACGGCGTGTGGCTCAATTTCAAAACAAACATCGACATAGGCGAAGCGGAGGTAAAACGAATCGAGGTCCGTTCTGCCGGTTTCGCCGAGGTGCTCGCAGAGATTGAATACCCTTACGGTGATGTTATGTTTTATCTCGATGAAAATTTAAAGGCGACAGAAAATGGCGTAACAGTCATATTTTTTGATGTCAAATAAAAAAATCAGGTGAGCGCACAAAAAATGCTCACCTGTTTGTTATCTGTTATATCATTATGCAACTCAGAATTGCTGAGGCTGGTAATTCGGTGCATATCCCTTGGGGAGGTTTTTGGGCTGCTCATCTGTGAGCGAACTATACCGCCTCACCCAAATCAGAATCATTCTCGACATTTTCGGATCAAAACTATTTTAATAATTATCCGAATCCTTGTCTTCGGGAATAACCGCGGTCATAGCCGCAATTGCACATTCAATCATCTTCTCGTCAGGCTCGTGTACCGTTATTCTCTGAAGCAGCATACCGGGCGCGGCAATGATACGTGTAAGTACATTATCGTGGCGTCCGCAGAACTTTATCAGCTCATATCCGATTCCAACAGTAAGAGGAAGCAGCAGAAGCTTTATTCCGGTACGCAGGAACGGATTGTCAACCGTGATAAACATACCTATAATAATACCGACAATCAACATAAGTATCATAAAAGATGTTCCGCATCTCGGATGGAAGCGCTTCTGCTTCTTTATGTTTTCAACTGTAAGCTCAAGCCCTGCTTCATAGCAGAAAATCGTCTTATGCTCTGCGCCGTGATATTCAAATGTGCGGCGCACATCCTTGATAAGGCACATAGCCGCCATGTAACAAACCATCAGTATGATACGGAGTCCGCCCTCAAAAGCACTTCTGATAAACTGTCTTGTTCCATCCGAAAGCTGACCGAGCGACGGAAACCAGTTCTCAATCAGTCTGTAAAGCAGTGACGGAAGATAAATGAAAAGTCCCACCGAGAGAAGAACTCCGAGTACACCGCCGATACCCGCGGCAAGACCGATAAGTGCGGAGTCTTTTTTCTTTTCTTCTTCAGTCTGCGGCTTGTCGCTCTCCTCGGGCATAGCGATTTCCGCAGAACGCATCAACGCCTTGTAACCGCATCTCATAGAATCGATAAAATTGAAAATGCCGCGAACAAGCGGAAGCTTCAATATTTTCGGGCGCTTTCCACCGGGGAAAGTAACCTCCTCAAGAACGATCTCGCCCTCGGGATTGCGAACAGCCATCATACTTTTTTCCGGACCGCGCATCATAATACCCTCTATCAACGCCTGACCGCCGATGGAGGTTTTTTTACAGCAATTTTGCTCTTTATTTGACAATTTTATATCCTCACATATTCTTGTAATCATTAAGCACACATGAATATTATAAACCTTTTTTGCGAGCTTGTCAATAATTATACTGTAACATTATGATGAATTTCGCCATCCCTTGACATCACACATTTTATTTGATATAATATTAGTATATTCTTCCACGAAAGGAACTCGGTTATGATCTTAAATTCACGCGAAACCTGTATCGCTTACCGCTGTCCGTACTGCGGCTCGGGTACAAAAAGCATGGTCGGAGTCTTCACGCTCTCCGGCGCAATGAAAAAACTGAAATGCTCCTGCTCCTCAAGCGAGCTTACTATAAACCACACAAGCGACGGCAAACTCCGCATCACTGTTCCCTGCCTTTTCTGCAACAGCGAGCACACGTTTACAATAAGCTCAAAGCTGTTTTTTGAAAAGGAGCTGTTTGTCTATCCCTGCCCTTATTCGGCGTTTGACCTTGTTTTTATTGGTAACGAAAATGCCGTCAGTGAAGCGCTCGACAAATCCGAAAAGGAGCTTCTTGACCTGCTTCATCAGATGGGGCTCGATGACCTCGACAAGCTTCACGGCGAGATTGACTGTCTTGATGAAGAAAGAAACGAAGAATACGATCCGTCGATATATGACACTGTAATGTTTGTGATACGCGACCTTATCGAGGGCGGTGACGTAAGCTGCTGCTGTGATGACGGTGACTATGACGTTGCGGTTTCGGACGATCATGTAAAGGTATTCTGCCGTTCCTGCGGCGCCGCCAAGGATATTCCGACAGACAGCGAGCTTGCGGCACGTGCCTTTCTTGAAACGACGCATCTGAAGCTTGAAAGGCTATAAAATATCAGTGTCAAAAATCCTCCGCGCTCATAGTATGTAATAGAGAGTAAACGCCGCGCGAAAGCGATCGGCAAGCTCTCATACCGCGTCATAACGCGAAATCTCGGAGGAATTTATGAATAACTGCCTTTGCAACATTTTCGACGACAAGTGCGTATGGATCATTATCATCGCGCTTCTCATCATCTTCTGCGGCTGCGGCAATAACAATGGCTACGGCTACAGCAACAACAACGGCTGCGGTTGCTGACTTTTTTAAAGTTAAGTGGGACGCTTTATCGGCGTCCCTTTTTTGATTATTATTTGTTTTTTCACCCTTTGGGCTTACCCTTAAAGAGCACTGCCGCAAGCCATGCAAACACCATCGCCGCTGTAACGCCTGCACTTGTCGCAGTTAAGCCTCCCGTGAGTGCACCGAGAAGTCCGCGCTCGTCTATCGCTTTTTTAACGCCCTCTGCAAGCGAATAACCAAATCCCGTCAAAGGCACAGTCGCACCGCATCCTGCAAAATCGACAAGCGGCCCATAGAGTCCCACGCCTGTCAGAATAACACCTGCAACAACGTAAAGGACAAGTATGCGTGCCGGAGTGAGCTTGGTTTTGTCAATGAGCACCTGCGCAATAACACAAAGTCCGCCGCCAACCGCAAACGCCCAGATATAATCAAGAATTTTGTCCATCTTCGCCCTCCGAAACGGTTATTCTGAGTAAATGTGCAATTCCCGGAATGGTCAAGCCCTGCTGTATACTCGCAGTATTCATCATCGCACCCGTTGCAACAAAAAGTATATCAGTCAGCTTTTTTTCTTTAAGCTGCGGCAGAATATGCCCGGCAAATACCGTCGCGCAGCATCCGCATCCCGAACCGCCCGCATGAACATCCTGCCGCTCACGGTCGTATATCATAAGTCCGCAGTCGTGATGAACACGCGAAATATCATAATCTGCCGCTCGCAGAAAATCAACCAATATGCCGCTTCCCTCATATCCGAGATCACCCGTAAATATCGCGGAAAAATCGTCCGGCTTCTTGCCCGATTCATCAAAATACCGCTTCAGCGTATCAATAGCCGCAGGTGCCATCGCCGCGCCCATATTGGCGGAATCGTTGATACCCTTGTCGCAAACACGTCCCGGCAAAACCTCGGTTATATACGGCAAATCGGAATGTTCACCGATGATCACTGCCGCCGAGCCTGTGACCGTCCACTGTGCCGTTGGTGCACGCTGACCGCCGTATTCAAGCGGAAAACGAAATTGACGCTCCGCCGAACAGTTGTGAGATGATGTCACCGCCGCTGCACGCGAATATTTCCCCGAATCGACTAACATCGAGGAAAGAATAAGCGACTCCGCCATCGTCGAGCAAGCACCAAACAAGCCCAAGAACTGCGTGTCAAAATTAGCAAGACCGTAACCGCTTGATATACACTGATTAATAAGGTCACCTGCAAAAATCGCGTCGATATCGTGAATCTTGAAGCCGCCCTTTTCCATCGCAGTATTAAGCGCGATACGCTGCATTTCGCTCTCCGACTGCTCCCATGTCGGTTTGTCGAAGGTGTCGGTCAGGTCGTATTTGTCAAAGCAGCTCGCAAGCGGGCCGTCCATTTCCTTCTTGCCGACAACACTCGCGCCGCATATAATCGACGGACGTGACTCAAGCTTTATTATCCCCTTTTGCATCAAAGACACCTCACGATATATAAAATTACACCGTAAATGGTTGAGGCAAGAGTTCCGTAAAGTATGACTGGTCCTGCAACCGTAAAAATTTTCGCTCCAACTCCGAGAATGAATCCCTCTGCCTTTGTGTCAAGCGCCGGCGACACCACCGCGTTCGCAAAACCGGTAATCGGAACAAGAGTCCCAGCACCGGCAAACTTTGCGATATTGTCAAAGACATTCAGCGATGTTAAAAGTGCCGCCAAAAAGACAAGCGAAACCGGCACAAGTGCTTTAACATTATCTTCGCTCATACCGAGCATCGTATATATATCAAAAAGCCCCTGACCGAGAGTGCATATTAATCCTCCCACCAAAAAAGCCCTCACACAGTCGGCAGGAAGATTTGATTTTGCGGCACGCTTTTCGACATATTTTTTGTATGTTTTATCATCCATATTCATAAAAAAAGACCTCCTCGCCTGGCTTATTTATGCCCGTAAGGAGGTTATTTTATACGTTTAGCAATTTTTCAAGCTCGGATACGCTGTCGACTATAAAATCGGCACCGCAGGCGATATGCTCATCGCGCTCCCCGTAACCGAATGTAACACCGATACACGGCATACCGTTTTTATGCGCGCCCTCAACATCATGACGGCGGTCACCGACCATTATCGCACACGATTTGTCAATCTGATAATTTTCAAGCGCGTACGCTATCACCTCATCCTTTTTAACTCGTGTACCGTCAAGCTCACTTCCGAACGTGGCGGCGAAATATTTTTTGAGGTCAAACTTCTCAAGTATCATATCAGCAAAGATGATCGGCTTCGAGGTTGCGAGAAGCAGCTCACAGCCTGCCTTTTGAAGACGGTCGAGCAGCTCGGGAATACCCTCATAAATGCTGACCTCAAAAATCCCCGTCGGACGGTAGTATTCACGGTAATAGTCAACGGCGAGCTTCGCATTTTGCAGATCGAGACCGAAATAGCTCATGAAAGAATCGGTGAGCGGCGGCCCGATGAAGCATTTCAATTTTTCCCGGTCAGATTCAACTCCGAATTTCTTCATCGCATATTCAACCGATTTTGTGATTCCCTCAAACGGATCGTCAAGCGTACCGTCAAGGTCAAACAGAATGTACTTATATTTTGGCATAATAGCTCCAATCATTGAAAAGAATAGTCGATCGGGATTCCCTCAATCGGCTTACCGGCGTTTTCGGATCCGGAATGCTGTGAATACTGTGCATTTCGCGGCTTTGTACCGTCAAAATCGAAAACCACCTTGTCACCATCAAGCTTAAGTCTTGCGCTGAACTGTGTACCCTTTTTGGATAGAAAGCCTTCAATAATATCAGTTTTCCCGTTTGTTAGAAGGGCTTTTGCCTCCATCACGGAAATATTATGTCCGGCAACAGTGCCCCATATCATAAATTTACAGACACCCTCTTTGTAGCCCTTACAGCCATATCCGCGGCGTGTACGAATAACCTCGCGTCCGCAAAGCGGACAAACACCGATGATATCACCTGCAAATCCCGTTGAATCGGCACTGTTTGCAAGTGCGAATACACTCGATATTTCCTTCTCTGCGATCTCTGTCGCACCTTTGACACTCATCTCGCCTCGGTATACACTTTTGAGTGCCTTACCAAGCTCTGCCGTCTTGTATTTGTCCATACCGATTCCCATCGCGCCGAGTGAATCCACTAAAAACTCGCCGTCGGGTAAGATCGTGTAAACGTCCTTTTTTAACTGAATATATCCCGATGAGCGTGCATTATCTATTATCTGCGTGCGTGTCGCCTCCGTACCGAGCTCAAGTCCCTCGAAGACTGCACGGTATTCCTCCGCATCATCAGTATCGTCGTCTTTTTTAGAAAGCTCATCGCGGAACGGATTTTTGAGATAATTATTGAGAGTTTCGATTGTGTAATGCTTTGGAGGTGACGTTTCCTTTTCGGCAGGCTTGAAATCAATGTTTACCGTGTCACCCTTTTTGAGGTTCGGCAAAACCTTATCTTTGGTGGTATAATCGTCAAATTTCGTCCATCCGGGCTCGAGCATGACCATGCCTTTGAGCGTAAATTCCTCACCGTTTTCGGGTGGATTCCCGACTGCTATTTTTATCTCGGTTTTGTCAACGATACAGTCAAGCGCGCAGAACACAGCCGCAAAACGACGCATTATCGCACCGTAAACGATTGCCTCATCCTCGGAAAGACGCTTTTTATCGGGAATTTTGGTAGTGGGTGTAAGTGCAGAGTGTGCCTCGATTTTGGAGTCGTCAAACACCTGCTTTGTATCCTTGAACGCTATCGGATAACCAAGCTTTGAAACAGAGTCGATGATACGCTTGACCTTATCCTTTTCCGCCGTTGCAAGATACTCGGAATTAGTACGCGGATATGTTACGTAACCCTCCTCGTAAAGCTTCTGCAGTACCTCGAGTGAACGAGGCATCGACATTTTATATTTCTTGCCGAGAAAGCTCTGCAACTTTGAGAGTGACCATAATTTACCCGGTGAAAGCTTGTCTTTTTTGCGTTTGACCGCCGTTACAACAGCACCGAGAGTATTGTATTCTGCGCATTTTTTCTCGCAGTCGGCAAGGCTGTCCTTGTCAAACTTCTGCTTCGATAAAAGTTCAACCTCCGCACCGTCAGTTTCGGCGGCAGAACGAGGCTGATAATATTTTTCTGGCTTAAAGTTACGAATCGCTCTGTCCCTCTCGCAGATGGCACGAACGATCGGAACGATTACACGTCCCACACGGAGAAGTGTTCCTGATTTTAAGGTTGCGAAGCGTGTGAGATTTATGCCGTAAAGCCAGTCGATGTAAGTTCTGGCGAAGCCCTCGTCGGCAAGACGGTCGTAGTCATGCTCATCCGGCGGCATTGAAGCTGCGGCCTGTATCGTTTCCGCAGTCTGATCGGGCAGCCAAAGTCTGGCAAGGCGTTTTCCCTCAACCAAAAACGGCTGTGAGGGTTCAAGATCAAACGCTTTCATTATGCAAAGCCTTACGATTATTTCGCCCTCTCTGTCCGAGTCTCCCGCGTTGATTATCGTATCAACATCGGGACGGTGACAGAGCTGTTTTATAATACCAAACTGTCTTGCAGTACCGTCGTCCCCCTTTGATGAGGTACGAAGCTCATACGAAAACTTCTCGGGAAAACAAGGCAGTCCCTCGAGCGACCAACGTGCATTTGCCTCACCGCCCGTGTAATATTCAAGATCGGCAAGCGAAAAAAGGTGACCGAATGCCCAAGTCACCAAATATTCGCCGAATGTATAAAACCCATTTCCCTTGGGTGTACCGCCGAGCGCCGTGACGATTGAACGCGCAAGACTCGGCTTTTCCGCAATGATAAGTTTCATATAAGCCCCGTTTGTTTAAGTATCAGTGTTCCTGCGAACAGTGTAAAGACACTCATTAAAGTTGAAATAAGCAGTATTTGTCCTGCAAGCTCGTGATCGCTTTTCATCTGCTTTGCCATTATGTAGCTTGAAACGGCAACAGGTCCGCCAAAGAGAATGAATATTGCTCCAAGCTCAACGCCGCGAAAGCCGAGCGGTATCGCAGAGAGTACCGCCGCGGCAGGAACAACAATTGTTCTAAGTGCGCTTGCCGCAAGTGCCAGCTTGAATCTTCCTCTAAGCGACTCCACCTTAAAGCTTGCGCCAAGACTTATCAGTGCAAGCGGCATCGTCATATCGGCAAGATAGTTAAGACTCTTATCTGCCACAACCGGCAAAGTAATTCCGGTAAGCTTCCAAATAAGTGCCAATACGATTGCAATTATCAGCGGATTGGCAACAACGGTTTTCCCGATACGCAGAATAAGCTGTTTTGGCTTAAGCTTCACGTCTGACGGCGCATATATCGAAAGAACAACAATAGCAAAAACATTATACAGAACAACCGTAAACGACATGATCATTGACATGACGGCAACACCGTCCTCCGGGAACATATTCTCCGCCATGCTAACACCGATTATTGCGGCGTTTGAACGGTATATGCCCTGTATAAATGCGCCGCGCTTTGCGTTATCCTTTAAAAAAATCGGAACAACGATAAGCGATATAATAAGGCAAATAAACACCGCCGCTATACAGAAACCGATCAGCTTCGGATTAAACTCAACCGATTTGGCAGATGCTATCTCAACGAACAGCATACACGGCAATGCGATCTTGAAAACCAACTTATCGCAGACAGGGAGAAATCCATCGCCTAAAAAACCGACCTTGGCAAGTATCGCGCCGAAAATAACGATGACAAACATCGGCATTATATTGTTTATGCTGTAGAGTATGCTGTCAAGCACGATGGTCACCTTCTTTTTTTACTTTAAGAAATCGGGTAAAAATTCTTCCTTAATGTTATCGGTCGCAAAGTTTCTGATCTTCTCGAGCGTCCAGATGCCGAGCGACTGACTCTGTGCCTGAACCGGTGTGCCGTGAAGTGCGGCAAGCTCTGCGGTATAGTTTTCCATTAAGTAAACCTGCAGTCCGAGACGGTCTGTGTTATAGTGTGTAACCGTCGGATTGTAGATGGGATTTTCGATGGTCAAGTCGCCGTTTTTGTCTTTGACTATATCGAATGTTACAATACCGCCGACGAGATTACGGTTGTTAAGCTGTGTTGAGAGAAGATTACCGAGCGAATAGATAACAAGCGTGTCGCTTCCGTCAGCCGCTGTACACCAATCCATTCCCTGGATAACGTGAGGATGCATACCGAGTATCACGTCCGCACCTGCATCTGCGAGCAACTGTGCCTGCGAATACTGACTTGCTGACGGCGTAAAAGAGTTTTCATTTTCACCGCCCCAGTGCATTACGACAAACACGAGATCGGCAAGCTCATCTGCCTTTTTGGTCATACGAACGATTTCAGATTCACTTATATACGGAATATAAAGCTCACTTCCTGCGGAAAGTTGCTGACCGTTCGTACTGTATGTATAAGAAACGAACGCAATTGAAACTCCCTGCTCCTCATATATGCGAATATTCTCATAATCCTCACGGTTATAGTAACCGCCGAGCATAAGGATATCACCTTCGCGCTCATGCCAATAGTCGAGCGTGTTTCTTAAGCCGCGCTCAAGCTTGTCAAGCATATGGTTGTTCGCAATGTTGACAATATCGAAGCCAAGCTCGATAAGCGTGTCGCCAACCTCGTCGGGAGAGTTAAAATTGGGATAACCCGAGATGGTAAGCTCCTCACCGCAAATCGGAGACTCTTGGTTTATAAGCGCGATATCGGCATTCTCAACTAAGTCTGCAATACCGTCGTACATATCAATGAAATTATACTTTTCGCCGTCCTTTGCGCGGTTCATTGCATCCGTGTATACATTGGCATGAATTATGTTGTCGCCTGCGGCAAGGAATGTGATGCGTGTTTCGTCTTGGGCGTTGACTGTGGGCGCAGTGGTATCATTATCGGTCACATTGCCGGTAACATCATCGTCATCACGCACGTTCACGCTGTCAGTATCATCCAAAGTCGGCGCATCGATACGAGTCGCGTTAGGATCGGTTGTTTCGTCAGTCGTGACAAGCCCGGAGGTTATGCCGTTTTTATCGGAACCGCATCCGCCAAGTGCGGTAAGTATTAAAAGCACAGCAAGAATGATAGTTGTTTTTTTCATCTTATGTTACCCGTTATTTCTTATCGGCAGAGCAAGGATGCTTGAAAAACGCCTCAAGATCTGCCGCCCATTTTCCGTTTTCGTCCTTTGTAAAACCGAGCCATTTGATAAATTTCTCATCGCAGTCGCCCTCAAAGTATGCGTGGCGTACACCGTGAAGCTCAATGAAATTCATCGTCTGGCGTCCCATAATGAACATCGCCTCGGTGTCGTCTGTTCCCACAGCTTTAGCGAGGTCGGTTATAACAGCACTTTCGCCCATACGAAACTGACAAATACCAACAAAATCTCCGATATTGTCGCCCTCAAGCTCCTCGTGCACCCATGCGCCATAAGCCAGCGCATCCGGGTTATATTCAACCTTGCAACGGATAGAAAGCTCCTCCTGCAAGGCTTTATCCTGGATAGGTCTGATAATTAACATTGCTGTACCCTACTTTTTATTTGAATTCTTTTTAAGATAATCAACCTGTGATTTGGTCAGATGCCTCCATGCACCAACCTTAAGACTCTGCAGCTTTATATCGCCGATTGCCACACGGGTCAGGCGGTTAACCGTAAGTCCGCACTGCTCACACATTTTGCGAATCTGACGGTTGCGTCCCTCGTAAAGCTCCATTTTGAGAACCGTAACATCTCGGCGCTTGTCGGCACGCATTGAGTGTATTTCCGTCTTGACAGGCATTATTTGATAACCGTCGATAACAAGCGGGCTCGAAAGCTTTTTGATAGTTTCGTGCTCAACCTTGCCGCCAACCTCGACGTGATATATCTTCGGTATAGAGTGGCGAGGATGTGTCAGCTTGTTTGCAAGCTCACCGTCGTTTGTGAGAAGCAGTAACCCGTCTGAATCCATATCGAGTCTGCCGACGGGATAAATGCGCTCTCCAACATCCTTGCAAAGCTCAACAACAGTCGGCCGTCCGCGCTCATCCGAGGCAGTGGTTACATATCCTCGCGGCTTATTGAGCATTATGTAAATATATCGCTTGAAGCCGCTTTTTATAACCTGCCCCTTGTATTCGATTATATCTGTCTCGGGACACACCTTCTGCCCAATTTCTGCAGGTACACCATTAACGAGTACCGCACCGCACGAGATTTCACGCTCGGCGGCACGGCGGCTCATAAGTCCCATATCTGCAAGATATTTCTGTAAACGTAATTCTGTCATGTTAATCAAATATTTTCTCAAATAAATTTTTCTTATATTCTATTCGTTCGGCATCCTCTTCGGCATAGAGAATAACCTCACCGAGAAGTGTTTCACCGTCTCTTATTTCGATTTTACCAACCTCGTCACCGGCTTTGATCGGCGCCCACAAATAGCGCGGAAGTATAACCGTATGCGTGATGTTGTGTTCAGCCCTCGGCAAAATAACGGTAAGTCCCTCTCGATTTTTTATAGTGATCTGTCCTGATTCTGTGCCGATGCAGGGTGAGATAAAAACCGATTCACCGGGCGATATGAGAGTCAGCTTTTCAAGGCTCGAAAAACCGAGGTCAAGCATCGCCGTGTGGTCAGACCAGTCATCGGGCGCATTCAGAGTTACTGCAATAAGCGTCATACCGTCACGCTCCGCCGCCGAAACAAGACATCGTCCGCTCGCTTTGGTGAAGCCGGTTTTAACGCCGAGCGCACCATCGTAAAGGCGCAGCATTTTGTTGTGATTGTGAAGGTTTCTCACCGATTCTCCATATTCTATCCGATGCGAAGCAGTGGAAACGATTGTTTTGAAGGTTTCGTTTTCAAGTGCCGCCGCAGTTAATTTTGCAAGGTCACGAGCGGTGGTGTAATGGTCATCGTCACTGAGTCCGTGCGGATTGGTGAAATGAGTGTCGCAAAGACCAAGCTCTGCCGCCTTTTGGTTCATTAAATCGGCAAAAGCGTCAACTGAGCCTGCAACGCCGACAGCAATAGCCGTCGCGGCATCATTGGCACTTTCGAGCATGAGCGCCCAAACGAGTGCTTCAAGCGTGATCTTATCGCCGGCGCACAGATATATTGACGAGCCCTCAACACCCTCTGCCGCCGCGTCAACGATTATCTCGCGAGACAAATCCCCCGATTCAATCGCAACAAGTGCCGTCATAATTTTGGTTGTACTCGCCATCGGTCGGCGTGTGTCCGCATCCTTTTCAAAAACAACACGTCCCGTTTCGGCTTCGATGACAATAGCTGACCTCGCCGACACATCAAGTGCACGAGCCGGAAGTACGGTCATAAACAGTATCGGCACAAGAAGCAGTGCCGTGATTTTTGATTTTCGCATATAATTCTCCTTAAGCGTGAAGCTTCAAGAAAAGCATTCGCCGCCATAGAAAATTTATGCGCTGTAAGTTATTCCTCTGCGGAGGTGTCGGTTGAGCTTTCTTCAGACTCCGCTTTATCGTCCTTCTTATCCTTTTTGAAAAGCGCCTTGATCTTGGCAATAAGATCGGGTGAACGCTCAATCAAATTTGCAACCTGGTCAATTTTATCATTAGAGCCTGCATTGGTAGTTCCGACATTAAGCATCTGTACGTTGCCGTCGGGAGAGATTACAAGGAATCCAACAGGCTGTACTGTAACGCCGGTACCGCCGCCGCCACCGAAGTTTTTCGGAAGATTATCAGCTTTAACTGCCGTATTTTCCGCCGCTTTTTTTGTATTCTTGCCGAGATAGTCAACTCCGCCCGAAGCGAAACCGACCATCACCTTTGAAACGGGTATGATCGTTGTTCCGTTCGGAGTGTTGATCGGATCGCCGATGATGGTGTTCGCGTCAACCACGTTTCTGATATTTTCAAGTGATGTTTCAATGATTCCGGAAATTTTGTTGTCTGCCATTTTTATGTTCCCCTTTCAAAAATTACGATTCTTTAAAATATGCGATAGCCGAGCGTATCAGAATGTCAAAAATCTGATAAACACGGAATGAAAATGTAATATCTATCTGTGCGATTGTCTTTTCCGAGGTGAAATCAGGCTCAACACGTATGTCGCTGCCGTCCGGCACTTTGAAATGTACAGTATTTTCCAAAAGCTCAAAAAGGCACTGTACTGCGCCACATACGGTTCCGTAAAGCACGGCAGTTTTCGCGGCATCGGGCGATGCGATTATTATGACCAACCGTTTGACTTTTATATGCAAATGGTGTCCGAAACGGTCAAAAAAGACTTTAACAACCGCTATGATTTTTGTAATAAGTCCGGTGATGTCGTTATCGGAATCGTCAGCCTCAATCATTTTTGCTTTTGAATCGGTGTACTTATGTCCGGTTGATTTTTTCTTGCCCTTTTTCTTTTTTGCGGATTTGGCTTCTTCAAGCTTCGCCTGCTTTTTTCTGAAATTTTTTATTTTATAATCCGAAAGCTTCAGCCTTTTTTCTTTGGCAGGGTATAATGAGATACGGAATATCCATACGCCAAGCGTCAGCTTCATGTCCCCGTCAACCTTTGCCTTGACGCTTACTTTCATCATGAACAGCATAAAAATCAAAGCAATGATTGCCGCGGCAATGATCCATCCCATCACATCACTCCCTTCCGCCGATTTTAATATGTCTTATTCCTCGGACTGTTCTTCGTCGATCTCGTCTACTGCAGAATCAGCTTCGAGCGCTTCTTCATTCTCAACAGCCTGAGCCTCTCCTGCCGCTAAAACGTCCGTTTTCGCCTCGGGTACCGCAAACAGCTCAATCGGCGGCAACTCGTCAAGCGACGTGATTCCGAATATGCGCAGGAAATTATCCGTTGTACGGTAAAGCGACGGTCTGCCCGGCGCATCAAGTCTGCCGCAAACCTCAATCAGTCCCTTATCGGTGAGATTATTGACCGAGTAGTTTGAATCTATGCCGCGCACCGAATCTATATACGAGCGCGTTACCGGCTGATGATACGCAACGATTGCAAGCGTCTCCATTGAGCTTCTTGAGAGGTTGCCGCCCGATCTCACGCCGAGTGCGGTGCGTATCTTGTCGATATGCTCCTCTTTGGTGCAAAGCTGACAGGAATCCTTATACATGACAAGCTGTATTCCGCGCTCACTTGCATGATCGGAATATTCCGCCGCCATTTCGGACAGTATCTCTTTAACCTCGCTCGTCATACATTCTGCCGCCTCGGCAAGAACCTCATATGTAAGCGGATGTCCTGCGGCAAACAGCACCGCCTCAAGTATAGGCTTCGCTGACATTTCGATCACCTCCGGTCATTCGTTCATGATTAAGATTAACTCGAAAATCGGTTATCTCTCCAAAATCCGTTTCTTCAACGGGACGGAGTGTAACGCGGTTTTTCTTTATAAGCTCGAGCACTGCAAGGAATGTTGCGATAAGCTCGCTTCTTGTTTTTGCCGTTAAGAGTATTGACGTATACAGTGCCTCGCCGTTTTTGACAAGATAACGTATAACGCCGTATATCTTTCCGCTGACGGGAACTATCGGTGTGCGCAAAATACGCTCAAACGGTCTTTCGGCGCTCTCACGGTTAATGGCATCAATCGCGCTCTTGTCCATCGCACGGAGCATCGAGAGCATAACGCGCCGCAGTGCCTCTGCCTCCTGCGGTTCAATTTTACCCGAATCGGGCTTAACCTCGTCTGTATCCTTTATCATACGTCCCGAATACTGTCCGAACTGCTCGGAAAGATACCCTGCCGCCTGCTTCATACGTTGATATTCAAGCAGCATCGCGGCAAGCTTGGCACGCGGATCTTCTTCCTCGTTCTCTGGCTTTGGTAAGAGCATTTTACTCTTTATAAGCATAAGCTCGCTTGCCATAACGATAAATTCGCCCGCGACCTCCATGTCCATTTTCTGCATGAGGTCGATATATTCCATATACTGCTCGAAAATGAGCGCAATGGGAATATCGGTTATTTGAACTTTATTTTTGTCAATAAGCTTGAGGAGCAGATCAAGAGGGCCCTCAAACGCTTCAAGCTTGTATGTAATATTTTCAACCATAGCGTCTCATCTTTCGTAAAGTTTAAATTATCGGGATAATGAAATCAATTCCTGCCGATACTTTTTCAACTATCCAAACAAGCGGATTGTCGAGTATATCGCTGACAAGCAGAACAATAAGCACCATAGATATTATCCGCTCATATTTCATAACGCCGAAATATAACTTGTCAGGCAGGAACGAATAAAGCACACGTGAACCGTCAAGCGGCGGTACGGGAATGAAATTAAACACCGCAAGCGAGAGATTCAGATAATGGAAGGAGGCAAAAAATTCGATTGATACAGTCAGCATATTAACAGCAAAGAGTATCTCCTCGCTCGCATTTATATACCCTGCATATGCCAGATAAACATCCATTGGAGCAAGCTTTATAATTATCTCCACAATAAGCCATGCAAAAACGGCAAGCAACAAATTCGCCACGGGACCTGCCAACGCGGAAACTGCCATGCCAAGCTTTGGATGCTTGAAGCGTCCGGCACGTATCGGAACAGGATTTGCCCAACCGAACCCGAAAAGCAGCATTGAGAGAAATCCGAACGGATCAAGATGCTTGAGGGGATTCAGTGAAAGCCGTCCCTGCTTTTCTGCAGTGTCGTCGCCAAGTTTTTTCGCGGCAAAGCCATGAGCAACCTCATGAACCGTAAGCGCGATAAGCACGATAACGAGCGTTTGCAGGAGCGTCAATATCTTGTATCCGAGATCTCCGTCTCCCATAAGGGTTTTTATCATTTCGCCGCCTCCATAAGAGCGAGTATGGCACGCATAGCCTCATCCTTACCCGTACCGTCAAGCGCGGAAAACGGAATTATCTCACAGCCCTCGCGTATAAGCGGATGTTTGCGAAGCTCCTCAAGCGCCGCCTTGCGGTTTGTAACATTCAGCTTGTCCGCCTTGGTTGCGATGATGATATAGGGGATGTCCGACTGATTCATAAAATCGAGCATCATTTCGTCGTCAGCAGTCGAGCCGACCTTTAAGTCGATAAGCTGTGCAACGGCGGTCATAGTTCCCGACGTGAAATATGAATCGGTGAGCTTTGACCACTTCGCCTTATCGGCAGGTGCACGCTTTGCAAAGCCGTAACCCGGCAAGTCAACTATATAGAATTTCTTATCAACACGGTAAAAGTTTATCGTTATCGTTTTACCGGGCGAGCCTGACACGCGTGCAAGGCTTTTTCTGCCGACAAGCCTATTGAGAAGCGAGCTTTTACCAACATTGGAACGTCCCGACAGTGCGATCTGCGGGAGCTTGTCCATCGGAAACTGACTCTGCAGTCCTGCGGTCATAACAAGCTCGGTATTATTTAAATTAAGAGCCATAACAGTGCTCCTTTCTTTATCTTACAAGTGCCCTTTCAAGCACCTCGTCTGCGGTTTTAACACGTATAAATTCAATATTATCGCGAACAACATCCGCGCAGTTTTCAAGATCGGCGAAGTTGTCGTCGGGAATGAGTACAGTCTTAACGCCTGCCGCATATGCCGCAAGTGTCTTTTCGCGAAGTCCTCCGATTGCAAGCACGTTTCCGCGGAGTGTAACCTCACCAGTCATCGCAATGTCACGGCGTACAGGCTTTTCGGAAAGTGCACTCGCAATAACCGTAACAAGCGTCACGCCTGCGCTCGGTCCGTCCTTGGGAACAGCACCCTCGGGAACGTGAATATGTATGTCCTTTGTTTTATAAAAATCGGGATCGATACCAAGCTCATTCGCACGCGAGCGAACAAAGCTTACCGCAATTCTCGCAGACTCCTTCATAACGTCACCGAGCGAGCCGGTGAGCTCAAGCTTTCCGCTTCCCTCGAAAACTGCCGCCTCAATACGAAGCATATCACCACCCGTCTGTGTATATGCAAGACCGTTGACGCATCCAACCTCGTCACGCTCGGCAATACGGTCGGGCATAGCCTTCGGCGCACCGAGGTAATCCTTAAGGTTTTCAGGCTTAACTGTAATCTTTTTCGTCTCGGGCGCATCGACAAGCTTCTTCGCGCATTTACGGCAAATCGCACCAAGCTCACGCTCTAAATTACGTACGCCTGCCTCACGTGTATAGCGGTCGATGATCGTATATATAGCGTCGTCCGTCACCTTGAGGTTGCGTCCTGTGATACCGCATTTTTTCATCTGCTTTTTTAACATATGATTCTTTGCAATCGCAAGCTTCTCCTCGCGTGTATATGTCTTCATTTCGATGACCTCCATGCGGTCAAGCAGCGGACGCGGCACAGTGTCGAGCGTATTCGCCGTTGCGATGAATATACACTGCGAAAGGTCATATGGAAGCTCGATAAAATGGTCACGGAAATTCTTGTTCTGCTCGGGATCAAGCACCTCAAGCATAGCCGAGGCAGGATCACCGTTTACATTGTTGTGTGTCATCTTGTCGATCTCATCGAGCAGGATAACGGGATTTTTCGTTTTCGCACGTTTGATCGCTTCAATGATACGTCCCGGCATAGCGCCTATATAAGTTTTACGGTGACCGCGTATCTCCGCTTCATCACGCACGCCGCCGAGCGAAACACGCACGTATTTGCGTCCGAGCGCACGGGCAATCGACGAGCCTATCGACGTTTTACCAACGCCCGGCGCACCGACAAGACAGAGTATCTGTCCGCCTGCATCCTCAGTAAGCTGCTTTACGGCAAGATATTCGATTATACGGTCTTTAACATTTTCAATACCGTCGTGATCGTCGTCAAGTATCTTTCTCGCGCGGACAAGATCAGAGCGGTCTTTGGTGGTCTTTGTCCACGGAAGCGCAAGACAGGAATCAAGATAATTTCTGATAACGCTTCCCTCTGCCGAGCCGAACTGCATCTTTGTAAGACGCTCGTATTCTTCATTCAGCTTGTCCTTGACTTCATCGGGTGCATCAAGGGCCGATATCTTCTCACGGTAACGGACAAGTTCGGGAGTGTCGTCCATTCCAAGCTCTTCCTTGATAACATTAAGCTGCTCGGCAAGTATCGCCTCACGGTGCTTGCGGTTCATACGCTCGCCGACGGTATGTTGTATCTGCATTTCAACGCGCAGAAGCTGTATCTCCTCGTAGAGCAAGCGTATAACTTCCTCAACGCGTGCCATAGGCTCTGAAATATTGAGCACTGTAATTTTATCGCTGTAACGCACAAGCAGATGTGCGGCGATATAATCGGAAATTCTGTCGGGAGACGATATACCCATAATAGCCGCGCTCGGTTCTGCCGGAAGCTTCGGAATGAGGTCGGCAAGCTTTTTCGCCGCGCTCTGTGCTTCACGGACAAGCGCCTCGCCCTTGAGTCCACCGTTATCTGTGAGCTGACACCATTTGATGAGCAAGCGCGCCATTTCATATTTTCCGTGCTTTGCATATTCCTGAACAGTCGCACGGGTAAGCCCCTCAACGATGATGCGGCGCGAACCGTCTGTGATTTTTATATTCTGCTTTATCTTTCCGAGCGTACCGACACGGTTTGGAGTCATGTCAGCCCCCTGCTTTGCCTGAGGAACAAGGAAAATCAGTCCGTCATGACGGCAAGCGGCATCAACCGCAGCAAGCGTCGGTTTATCGGTAACTTCAATGCTGAGCGCACTTCCGGGGAAAACGATTATTCCGCGCAGACGCACAACGGGAAGATCATTTGATTCAATTTTTTCAATGTAATTTGTCATTTGCCTATCTTTACCGCAAAATGCGGAATCCTTTTTAATTTATATCCTTATAATTATAACACATAATATTATTAATTTCTACCCTAAAGCAACAATTTTTACGAAACATTAATAATTTAGGGCATAAAAAACGAAAAAACGGCACTGCGCGCTGATAACATGAGATTGTTATTCCGCATGGCCGTTCTTTCAAATCTAAACTTTTCCATACCATTATTGCCTCGTTTATATGTTGCAACGCAACAAATGGCGTATTATATTATACACTCCCGAAGCAAATTTGTAAATTCGCATATCGCCGATTTTTCGACAAAATTTTTGTGTACTTTTGTCAATGCCGTAAATCTTTACGGTAAAGCGGTGCAGTAAATCACAGGGGATCAACCGCCTTTTTTATGAACGCAGTTCCAAAAGGATTCTCTCTTAAAGTCTGCGCAATGATATCGGGCAAATCGGAAACATCCTCGCTTGTTCCGAGAAAAATCAAGCTTATTTTTAATAGATCAACCGGATATCTCGGATAGTTTTTATCGTTATATATCGTAAACAGCTCCTTCAATATGGATCTGTTTTTATTATATGCTTCGAGTACCGTCATGTTGACCGATCTTTTTTCTTAATTATATTAAAATTATCCTCGATACGCCGCTCTCCCACCTCAAGCGGACGTTCACTTGCAGAAAGCGCCACGGGGATCACATGATCCGCTCCTGCCTCGTAAAGTAACTTTGAAGCAGCCGCAAGCGACGCACCCGTTGTAACGATATCGTCAATCAGCAGCACGACCTTGCCTTTAAGAGAGGCACCGCCCGAAAGCATCATACTGCACTGTGCGTTCATTCTTCGCTCTTTACCGCTCAGAAATTTCTGTTCATGCGCAAAAGCACGCCGTTTCAAAAGTGAAAGCGCCGGTATTCCCAAGCGTTTCGAAAGAACCTTCGCCACACGCTCCATATGGTCAAAGCCAACTCTGCGTATAGATGAACGTCTGCGCGGAATCCATGCAATCAAAGCATCGTCGTGTCTTGCACCGCCTCTGGCTATAACTTGAATATTTTCTGCAATAATCTCGGAAAGCTCCGAAGCAACCAATGAAACGCATCGTTTGTCTGCAGTATCCTTGAGACGCAGCATCAGCGCATTTTCGGGATTTTTACGTTTGCCTGGCGTGTATATGAACGAATGCGGCACAAGCTCATGCGTTTCGCCCTCATAAAAGGATTCAATCTCTTTAACGGGACACCCATTGCTTTCATCCCGACATCGCTTCTTTGCATTCTCCCATTTTCCGGCACATTCTTCGCAGAACAGCTTTTCAAACCGTTCCCTCGCAAGCAACCTGCCGCAGGCGATACATTTCGGTGGAAAGAGCAACTGAGTTAGTTTAATCATGCCTTAAAAGCCCCGTATATCTCATTATTTGTCTGTTGTTCGCAACCATCGTTTCGGCAATCCGTGCCTGACCGACAAGGATGACCATCTGCTGTGCACGTGTGACCGCGGTGTAAAGCAAATTCCGCGACAAAAGCTGAGGCGGACACGAGCCATAAAGCGGCATTATAACAATCGGGTATTCGCTTCCCTGACTCTTATGAACCGTGATCGCCCATGCGTGATCAAGCTCGTCAAGCTTTGAAAATTCATACGCAACGATGCGGTCATCGAAATTAATAATCATCTGTTCAGCCGGGATGTTTATCGTCTCGATTATACCGATGTCGCCGTTAAAAACACCGACTCCCTCTTTGCCGTCTCGCTCCCATGTTAAGTCATAATCGTTCTTTATCTGCATAACGCGGTCTCCCTCTCGGAAAATAGTGTCACGCACCTGCTTTTCACGCTTGGTGTTGCTTCTCGGATTGAGAGCCTCCTGAAGCATTTTATTGAGCGTTTCAGTTCCGGCAATGCCCTTTCGCGACGGAGATATCACCTGTATTCCCTCTGCCGCCTTTTCACCGTATGACTTCGGCAAACGATTCTTCCACAAGTCAACGATCGCCGATGAAACATCTGCATCAAATCCGCGCGCAAGGAAGAAAAAGTCATTATCTTTAACATTAAGAATCGGCATTTCACCGTTATTGATGCGGTGAGCATTGGTTATTATAAGGCTCTCGCTCGCCTGACGGAATATTTCGGTAAGCTTTACCGTCGTAAACTTTTCCGAAGCTATAATATCGTTGAGCACATTACCTGCACCAACCGACGGGAGCTGATCCGAGTCGCCGATAAGCATAAGTCTCGCGCCCGGTTTTATCGCCTTGAGGAGCGAATTCATAAGGTACATATCTATCATAGATGCTTCATCAATGATGATAACATCCTCGTCGAGAAGATCGTTTTCGTTACGCTTGAATCTGGCATAATCGTCATCGGAAAATTCCATCTCAAGCAGTCTGTGTATGGTCTTCGCCTCACATAATGTCGCTTCACTCATGCGCTTTGCGGCACGTCCCGTCGGAGCGGCGAGAGCGATGTCCATATCGAGGCTTTGGAAGATTCGTATAACTGCGCGTATAACCGTGGTTTTTCCCGTTCCGGGTCCACCGGTAAGCACCATTATTCCGTTGTTCAGCGCGGCACGGATTGCGGTATGCTGGAGAGCGGCGTACTGCTTGTCCTCCTCGAGCTCGATGCGCTGTATCAGGCGTTCAACATCTCCCATTTCAAGCCTCGGACATATACGGTCAAGTAAGTCAAGCTTCTCGGCAATCTCCGATTCACAGTAGTAAGCTGATTTATCGAAAACAGCATCGAGCGATTCGATTTTCACTCTGACAAGTCGGTTATCACCAACCATTAAATCAACAGCCGCCGCAACCGACGCCTCACTGACCTCAAGCTTCTGTGCGGCAAACGGAATCAGACGTTCATACGGCAAAAAAGAATGTCCGCCCGAGCGTGAGGTTTGCGCGAGCACCCAGCGTATACCGCTTTCGATACGGAATTCACTTTCCGACTCAACGCCCATGGATTTCGCAAGGTTATCCGCACGCTCAAAGCCGATGCCCGAAAACTCCTCGCAAAGACGGTACGGGTTAGCTTTAATTATATCAAGCGAAGCACCGCCCCACTTTTTGTAAATGCGCATACTCATCGCAACGGAAAGGTACTCGCGGCAGAACATCATCAGTGTACGCACGCCGAATTGCTCACGAAAATTCTCGGTTATACTCTGCGCCTTTGCAGGAGTGATGCCCGAAATCTTCGCAAGCCACTCGGGATGGTTTTCGATAACGTCAAGAGTGTCCTCACCGTACATATCAACAAGCTTTTGGGCGGTTTTCGGCCCGATACCTTTTATGGCGCGGCTCGATAGATAACGAAGTATTTCATTTTCGGTCGCCGGGAGCTGCTTTTCGTAATAAGCGACACTGAACTGACGGCCGTAATTTTTGTGATGTGTCCACTCGCCGATAAGCTTCATCCTGTCGCCGGGTACAGTTCCCGGAAGGATACCGCACGCAGTTACGATATCGTCGTCGCTCTCGCAGGACATATCGAAAACAGTGTAACCGTTATCGGCGTTTGTATATATTATTGATTCAACGGTACCCTCGATGGTTTCAAGCGGTTTCCCGTCCGATTTCATATTCTGCATCATCGTCCGCTTCCTTACATTTATTATAGACAAAAACATCACCGAAACGTGACATCTGTGAATTACCTATAATTATATCATCTTTTGTCAAAATAATCAACCGTTCGGGCGAAATTTTACATTCGCGGCGTAAATACCGGGCATAAGCCGTAATCTCGGCAATCGGCGTGTCATTTCCGATAATAACAGCACCGCGAAGAAGACGGCGTAGCTTTTTGGGATAAAGAAGCCGCTCACGCAGCATATCAAGCACCGTATATATCCCGAACACCGCCATCACTGCCGCAAAAATCTCAAGCACCTCGCGCATATCCTTCACTCCTTTTAATAACAGCATATGCAAAGCCGATAAGCGGTGTGATTTCATCTTTATTTTTAAAGCTTATAACAGCGTATAACTCGTCAATTTTACGAGAATAATAACCACATTAAAGCACAATTTGTATATTCGGGAGATTTTAAACAAAAAAATATTTTTGCAAAACTCCCACTTGACTTTTGACAGGTATTGTGGTATAATTTATTTTGTCTTGATATGTTTTGCGGCGAAACGGTGTCGTAATGGCATCGGTCAAGGCGAACAAATTCTATTATTTTCAAAGGAGGTGCGATATGCCAACCTTTAATCAGCTCGTCAAGCAGGGTCGTTCAGAGAAGATTTACAAGTCTAAAGCTCCTGTTCTTCAGCGCGGCTTTAACACTCTTACCGATTCCGCAACAGACGCAAGCTCTCCTCAGAAAAGAGGCGTATGCACAAAGGTCACCACGACTACCCCTAAGAAGCCTAACTCGGCACTTCGTAAGATTGCCCGTGTAAGACTTACAAACGGACTCGAGGCGACTGTTTACATTCCGGGTATCGGACACAACCTGCAGGAGCACTCCGTAGTGCTTATTCGCGGCGGACGTGTACGTGACCTCCCCGGTGTGCGTTACCACATTATTCGCGGTACCCTCGATACTCAGGGTGTTGCAAACCGTAACCAGAGCCGTTCCAAGTACGGCGCAAAGAGACCGAAGAAGTAATATTCGTTCTCAAAAAAATTGAGTGTCCCCTGCTCTCTCAGAGGAAAAAACTAACAAGGTATAGAATATCCTTTTTAGCTTGACGTTTAAAGAAAATAATCGGGATTTGTTTACACTGTCCGCAAACGAGTGCACGGTCTCCGAAACGTTCCTTAATATATCAAGCATTAACGGGAGAATACTTTCGAGTACCTATGATATCATTATTTTATATGAAGGAGGGAAGTTACAATGCCGAGAAGAGGTCAAATTTCCAAAAGAGACGTTTTACCGGATCCGTTGTACAATTCTAAGCTCGTAACAAAGCTTATCAACAACATTATGTATGATGGCAAGAAGGGTGTTGCACAGAAGATCGTTTACGATGCATTCGCAATCGTAGAGGCGAAGCTGGGTAAGAATCCCCTCGAAGCTTTCAATGAAGCCCTTGAAAACGTAATGCCTGTACTTGAAGTCAAGGCTCGCCGTGTAGGTGGTTCGACTTATCAGGTGCCGATGGAGGTAAGAGCTGAAAGACGTCAGACTCTTGGTCTTCGTTGGATCGTTAACTATTCAAGAACTCGTGGTGAGAAGACAATGGCTGAGAAGCTCGCAAACGAAATCCTCGATGCCATCAACTCTATGGGCGGCGCCTTCAAGAAGAAGGAAGAAACCCACAGAATGGCAGAAGCAAACAAGGCGTTTGCACACTACAGATATTAATCTTAACACTACAATTCTTGAAAGGAGAAAAAAATGGCTAGAGAATTCCCGCTTGAAAGAACTCGTAATATCGGTATCATGGCTCATATCGACGCCGGTAAAACCACGACGACTGAGCGTATACTCTTCTATACGGGTGTAAACTACAAGATGGGCGAGACTCACGACGGCGGCGCGACTATGGACTGGATGGCTCAGGAGCAGGAGCGCGGTATCACAATTACCTCTGCTGCTACTACCTGCCACTGGAACAATAACCGTATCAACATCATTGATACCCCCGGTCACGTTGACTTTACCGTCGAAGTTGAGCGTTCCCTTCGTGTACTTGACGGTTCCGTAACCGTTCTTTGTGCAAAGGGCGGCGTTGAGCCTCAGTCCGAAACAGTATGGCGCCAGGCTGACAAGTACCGCGTACCGCGTATGTGCTATGTCAACAAGATGGACATCATGGGCGCTAACTTCTACCGCGTTGTACAAATGCTGCGTGACCGCCTCAAGGCAAACGCAGTGCCGATTCAGCTTCCCATCGGTGCAGAGGAAACCTTTAAGGGTATCGTTGACCTTATGGAAATGAAGGCTGACGTTTATTACGATGACCTTGGTAAGGACATGCGTGTCGAGGAGATCCCCGCTGATATGCTCGAGCAGGCAGAAGAATATCGCACCAAGATGGTAGAATCCATTTGTGAAACAGATGAGGAGCTCTTCCTCCGTTATTGCGACGGCGAAGAGATCTCCATTGATGAACTTAAAGCAGCTCTCCGCAAGGCAACAATCGACAATAAGATCGTTCCCGTTGTCTGCGGTACTTCCTATAAGAACAAGGGCGTTCAGAAACTCCTCGACGCTATCGTCGATTTCATGCCTTCTCCGCTCGACGTTCCCGCAATCAAGGGTGTTATCCCCGGCACAGAGGAAGAGGACGAGCGTCCCAGCGACGATAACGCTCCTTTCTCTGCTCTCGCATTCAAGATCATGACCGACCCGTTCGTTGGTAAGCTCTGCTACTTCAGAGTTTACTCGGGTGTTGTTGAGGCAGGTACTACTGTTTACAACTCCACTAAGGATGCAAAGGAGCGTTTCGGACGTATCCTTCAGATGCACTCCAATGAACGTAAGGACATTGATAAATGCTATTCGGGTGATATCGCAGCGGTTATCGGCGTTAAGAATACCACCACCGGTGATACTTTCTGTGATGAAGATAATCCTATCATCCTTGAGTCGATGGAATTCCCCGAGCCCGTTATCCGCGTTGCTATCGAGCCCAAGACCAAAGCAGGTCAGGAGAAGATGGGTATCGCGCTTGCAAAGCTCGCAGAGGAAGACCCGACATTCAGAACCTACACCGACGATGAAACCGGTCAGACCATCATCGCAGGTATGGGTGAGCTTCACCTCGAAATCATCGTTGACAGACTTCTTCGTGAGTTCAAGGTAGAAGCTAACATCGGTAAGCCTCAGGTTGCTTACAAGGAAACCATCAGAAAGAAAGTCGACCACGAGCACAAGTACGCTCGTCAGTCGGGTGGTAAGGGTCAGTACGGTCACTGTAAGATCATACTCGAGCCGAACGAGCCCGGTGCAGGTTACCTCTTCGAAAACAAGGTTGTCGGCGGTGCTATTCCGAAGGAATACATCGAGCCTGTTAACCAGGGTATTCAGGCTGCAATGCAGACCGGTGTCCTCGCAGGTTACAACGTTGTTGACTGTAAGGTTACCCTTTACGACGGTTCGTACCACGAAGTCGACTCGTCTGAAATGGCGTTCAAGATCGCAGGTTCGATGTGCTTCAAGGAAGCTATGAGAATGGCTGATCCTGTTATCACCGAGCCTATGATGAAGGTTACTGTTATCACTCCTAACGATTACCTCGGTGACGTTATCGGTGATATCAACTCCCGCCGCGGTCAGATCCAGACTATGGACGACGACAACGGTGCAACTCAGATCACCTGCTCTGTTCCGCTTGGAGAAATGTTCGGTTACGCAACCGACCTCCGTTCGAGAACACAGGGTCGTGGTCTCTACTCGATGGAACCCAGCCACTTCTCTGAAGTTCCGAAGTCCATCCAGGAAAAGATCATCGCAGAGAGAGGCAAAAAAGCCTAAAAGACATATTTGCTGCGCAAATAGTTCAGGCGAGAATTTTCTTCGGCAGCTCCGCCGCCGATTTCGCAGAGCGAAACCGCAAATTCTCGACATCGCTTGTCCTCTGCATCAATTAATATAGGTTTCAAGCCGTAATCCCGGGTGAAACGCTCGGGAGCGGCTTCCAACACAATAACTTTAAAAATAAAATTTCTTTAGGAGGAAATTAAAATGGCAAAGGCTAAATTCGAAAGAACAAAACCCCATGTTAACATTGGTACCATCGGTCACGTTGACCATGGTAAGACCACCCTTACCGCTGCTATCACAAAGACTCTCTCCATCGCTAACGGCGCTAACGAGTTCATGGCATATGACCAGATCGATAACGCTCCCGAGGAGAAGGCACGTGGTATCACAATTAACACCCGTCACGTTGAGTATGAGACTGAAAACCGTCACTACGCTCACGTTGACTGCCCCGGCCATGCTGACTATGTTAAGAACATGATCACCGGTGCAGCTCAGATGGACGGCGCGATCCTCGTTGTTGCAGGTACCGACGGTCCTCTTCAGCAGACTCGTGAGCACGTTCTTCTTGCTCGTCAGGTTGGCGTTCCCGCAATCGTTGTATTCATGAACAAG